>JANNJB010000470.1:0-24368 GCA_031405615.1 Vicinamibacteria bacterium
ACGTGGTCCAGCCGGCGGTGGGCTCCAAGTCGGCCGAGATCCGCGTGACCCTCAAGGACAAGAATCTCACCGGCACGCTCGTGGGCGGCGCCCCTGAGCTGGACCTCGCGGTCATCCGGGTCGAGGCCGCGAAAGAGGATCTCAAGGCGATCCCGACCGGCCGCAGCTCAGATCTCGAGGTGGGCCAGAAGGTCTTCGCGATCGGGAATCCCTTCGGACTCGACCACACCCTCACCACCGGTATCGTGAGCGCGCTCGGCCGCACCATCACGAGCGTCCTCAACACTCCGATCGAGGACGTGATCCAGACCGATGCCGCGATCAACCCGGGCAATTCGGGGGGGCCTCTGCTCGACAGCTCGGGCCAGCTCGTCGGCGTCAACACCGCGATCTATTCGCCCTCGGGCACCAACGCCGGCATCGGTTTTGCGGTCCCGGTCGACACGGTGAGCCGCGTGGTTCCCCAACTGATCCAGTTCGGCCGGATGCGGCGGCCCGTGATCGGGGTCGAACTCGACAGCCGGCTCGATGGTCTCGTGGCCCGGCGATTCGGCGTGCGTGGAGCGGTCATAAAGGCGGTCACCCGAGGCTCCGCGGCGGCGCGCGCGGGGCTTACCGGGGTCGATATCGGCGCCGACAGCATCGCCGTGGGCGACGTCATCACCGAGATCGATGGTCGGGCGGTCACGAGCCGCGACGAACTGGCCGGCCGGCTCTCCTACATCGAGCCAGGCGCCACCGTCGAGATAAAGGTCTGGCGCGACGGCAAGACGCGCACGGTGAAGCTGACGCTCGGGGCCTCGACCTAAGCTGTCCCCGGCTTCTCCCAGAAGCCGAAGGTGTGGCGCGCGTAGGTCCGAGTCGGGATCACCGAGACGTCAAAGCCGGACGGGATCGTGGGTCGCAAAGCGCGGAGCGCCTGGATCTCCGTGATCTTCATGGGCAACTTCTCGGGAACGTCGTCCCAGCCGAGCAGGAGAACCCCGCCCGGGGACAGGGCGGCGGCGCACGCATCGAGCGAGCGCTCGATCTCGGCCGGTTCGTTCAGTCCCCAGCCGATCACACCATTGCAGACGATGAGGTCGAGCGACCCGTCGTTCACGTGCCGGCCGAGGTCTTTGAGCGCGGCGACGAAGTGCGGGCGAGCGCCGTGGCGGGCCCGCCGCGGATCGATCTCGATCGTCGCGTAGGTTCTTCCGCGGGACCTGAAGAGATCCTCGACGTGTTCGGTATACCAGTCGCAACCCACGAAAAGCACGCGGGCGAAACGTTCATCGGAGGCGAGTCGCGGCAGGATGATCTCGTCGAGCATCCGTCGATCGAGCGCTTGATGTTTCGGCTTGAAACCAAGGGCCGCTGCGACCGTGCGAAGGCCCGCGTAGTACACGATGTCGGCGGCCTTCCGGAACTTCCTCTCGAGGCCGCCCGGCGGCCGGACGGGGAGAACCGGCGAAGGCTCGCTCACCTAGCAGTCCGTGGTGAAAGTGTGCCGTGGCACAGAGAGCGCGCCAGCCTGGCCTTGGGCCACGAGCGATGCGCCCGTCTGGCGATGAGCCGAAGGGCCCGAATATCGGGAATATTCGGGCTCCTGAGCGAAGAAGTCCAGGCGGGATGCAGCGTTCGTGCCCCGAGGGCAGGCTTCGCGCTCGAATGCCGGCGGACTTTCACTGCGGGCTGCTTGGCCGCGGCGTGACTTTGAGGGCCAGGCGGATCATGGTGTGCTCCGCCGGGTTGAAGTCGGCGGCGAGGCCCACCGCGACGCCGCGAGACTGCACCTTCACGCTGTACACGAACGAGTCGTAATACATGACGGGCGGTCCGGGGAACACGCGGAGCCGTACCGACCCGAGGCCCGCCACCAGCGCCCGCTCGGACGAAGCGCCCGCGAAGATCTCGATATCGTCGATCGTCTTCATGCCGACGAGGGTGACATCGATCCAGTCGATCGGTTCGTTGGCGCGCAGCAGAACCTCGGTGGATCCGCCCCGTTTCACCCGGAAGCCCTCGACGGGCTCGCCGTCCTTGTGGAACAAGTCGGGAATCCTCTCCCGCCCGAACGTCCCGTCATCGGGGAAATAGAGCCAGTATCCGTGATGAGCGCCGGGGCGGTGAAGCGGCGGATCCCCCTCGACATCGTCGAAGGGCTGCTTTTTCCGCCAGGCATCCGTGCAGAACGAAAGATCGTTGAGCATGGCCCGTTCGGCCCGAAGGTAGGTCAGGGGCCCATCCGGGGGGCTCGCGAGATGGCTCGGGTGAAGCGAGTGCTCCACCGGCCGAACCCACGCGGGCAGGAGGAAGGTGACGCTCAGGGCGAGACCGAGGAGACCGGTCAGAACCTCGCGCCCGCGAGGGAGATAGATCATGGCGAGCGGAAGGGCGGCCATGAAGTATCGATTGCCCACGGTCCCGCCGCCCCCGTACCAGTTGGTGGGCCCGGGAAGAATGCGGATGCTCACGAAGAAGAAGAGCAGGAGCGCCGCGATGGCGAACCAGGCCTCCTGCTCGCGCGGACCGACGAGCAGAAAGAAGATCAGAGCCACGAAGGCCGGTGCGTAGTAAGGAGCCATGCCCGCGTAGCGGCCCAGCCAGAAGTCGGTGACATTCGCGACGAACATCTGCTGCAGTTCCACCGGGGCCTGGGCGATTCCCGCTCCGCGCGTCTCCGCCTCCCCCTCCTGAAGCGGCCCGAGTTTCATCGTGGTCATCCACTCGCCCGCGTTCCCGAACGTGATGTCTCGCAGTTCACCGCGGTCGAAGGGGAACTCGAAGCCGAACGTCTTCCGCTCGCCGCCCTGGTAGTTCCACTCGCCGGTGACGAGTGTGTTGACCCCGAAAAGTGCTAACGCGCAGCCGATCATCACCGCCCCGCGGCGAAGGACCTCGAGAGCTTTCTGTCGCACGCTCAGGCCCGTCGCGAAAAGCGGCGCGAGGCCAAGGGGAGCGGCCATGAGGATGTGGGTGGGCTTGGTGTAGGTGGCGATGCCGAAGAGGATGGCCGACGCCACCGGAAGATCCCGACGCCACGCGAGCAGGGCCAGGGCCACGAGCGCAAGGTTCAGAAGCTCCGGCTGGATCCAGAAGATGTAGAGGGGAGCGATGGTGGCGCAGATGAGGATGAACGACACCACCGCCGCCTTGAGGTCGCTGCACCGGGTGCGGATCTCCACAAAGGCGCAAACCCACGCGACCAGCAGACACAGTGTGTTGAAGACCAGGAAGCCGCGTGTGCCGAACGCGGCCAAGAAGGGCGCGGCCAGAACCGGATAGGTCATCGCCTTGCCGAAGTAGATGCGGTTCTCCCGAGGCTCGACCCGCCGAATCCAGGGGGCTTCGCCGTCGAACTCAAAACCTCCGGAAGCGCGCTTGAGGAAGATGCCGCTTGGGCCGTCCGGGTACTCGCGCTTGACCCGGGCGAGGTCCCCCGCCGTGTACTCGAGGTCGAAGTCGCCCACCAGACTCCAGGTCATCGAGTAATAGGTGGCGCCGTCCGAGAAGAATCGCCCTTCCGCGAGCTTTGGCGGATCGCTCCTGAGGCATAGACCAAGCAGGGCGACGCCAAAAAGGGCGATCAACCCAAAGGACAGGTAGCGCGCGAACGAGGTCACGACGCCTGGACCTCCCGCTGGATGAGCGCGTGGTGGTGGCGGAGGTGATAGAGCGTGAAGAACGCCATCTCGCGAATCGACATACGGCCCAGGATGGGATGAGGCAGCCGCGTGGAATCGAGGGAAGGGCCCTCGGCTCCCCCGAGCTTTGCGGCGTAGGCGGCGTAGCCCTTCTCAAAAGCGGCAAGGAGGCGGGGCAGATCCTCGTCCCCGGTCAATCGCGCGGGGATGAAAGGCCCCGATGCTTTGGCGCCGCGAGCCAGGCGGCCCTGATAGTCGGCGACCACCTCGTCGTAGGTCCGGCCCGGTGGCCGCGCGGTTCCGAAGATTCCCAGCACGAAGCGCGGAATCAGGGATGAGAGGTTCAAGGGCCGGACGGACAGGCGGAGGTGCTCCACCTGTTCGGCCGCGGACCATTTCGCCTTTGACCTTCGTCGAAACGGTTCATGAGCGCTCGCGAGCGTGGCCGCGATCGACGCGGTCTCGACGCCGATGGCCTCGGCAATGGCCCGCGCGTCCCGGATGTCTCCACTTACCAAGGAGACCTCAGGGCAGGTCTATCGCCGGCAGGGCGTCGGATTCGATGACTCGAAGGCTTTTCCACGCGCCCTTACGATAGCGGACGAAAAGGACGATGCCGAGGATGACCACGTAGAGCGTCGCGAAGATCCAGGCGACATAGACGCCGTGGCCGCCGCGGACGCAGAACCACCAGGTGGGCAGGAGCATCGCGAACCACGAGATCAGCACCGTCGCCAGCATCGGAAAGCGCGTGTCCCCCGCCCCCTTGAGCCCGCCCGCGCAGATCACGTTCACCATGTCGAAGATCGAGTAGAAGGCGACGAAGCGAAGGAGGACGGTGGCGATGGCGCTCACCTCGGCGAAGGTGGCCGGGTCGGCGCCCACGGCATAGGGGGCGAGCAGAAGGTGTGGAAAGAGCAGATACACACTGCTGCACACGATCATGTAGGCCTGCGAGATCACGAGTCCCGACTTGATCGCCCGATCGGCCAGGGCCGGCCGCTGCATGCCGAGATACCGCGCGACCAGCGTCGACACGCCGTACCCAAGACCCACCGCGGGGAGGAAGACGATGGTATTCAGATTGAACGCGATCGAGGTGGCCGCCAAAGGAGCCACGCCCGTGTTGCCGATCACGAACATGAAGAGAGTGAAGGCCAGGATCTCGAGCGAGGGCTGAAGACCGGAAGGCAGGCCGAGTTTGAGAAGCCGGACGAAGACTTTCGGCTCGAACCGGAAGTTCATGAAGCCGTGGGCCATCCGTTCAGGCGCTCTCAGGATCAGGGTCAGATAGGCGAGCGCGCCCGCGCCCTGGCTGATGATCGTCCCGTAGGCCGCTCCGACCGTGCCCATCGCGGGAAAACCCAGCTTGCCGAAGATGAGGACCCAATCGAAGGCCACGTTCACGGCGGTGGCCAGAAGGGTGACGCCGAGCACGACCCTGGTCTTGCCGCGACCCGCGAAGTATGTCGAGAACGCCACCATCAAAACGACGGGGAACGTCCCGCGCAACATGACCCGCGAGTAGTCGATCTGGTGGACGCGCATGGACGGCGCGTGCCCCACCGCGTCGAAGAACGGCGTGACGAAGTAGGACAAGGCCCAGCCCACGAGGCCGGCCAGCACCGCGAAGTAGCACGCCTGGTACACGACGGCTCCGATACGCTCCTCACGTTTCGCCCCGACGTACTGGGAGACGAACGGCGTCGCGTACTCGGCCGTTCCATTGAACAGACCGGTGAGAACCCAGATGGCGAAACCCGCCGAGGTCACACCGGCCACGGCCTCGGCCGACCACCACGTGAGGAAGATGCGGTCGACGAAGTGCTGGATCGTCACCGACATCATCGAAAGGATGAGCGGGAGGCCGAGGCTCAACACCTCGCGCCCACCCGCGTCCCCCCGCCACAACCGCCCGAGACGGGTCACGCGCGCGTTTTGCCTTGCAGGAGATCCGCCGCCTTCTCGCCGATCATCACACAGGCGGCATGAGGGGTCGCGTTCACCACCTCGGGCATGATCGAGGCGTCGGCCACTCGCAGGCCCGAGACGCCACGCACGCGGAGCTGCGGGTCGACCACGGCCCGGGAATCGCGGTCGGGGCCCATGCGACAGGCGCCGGCGAGGTGGAAGATCGTGTCGGCCCGGGCGCGGACGAAAGCCGCGATCTCCGCGTCCGTCTTCACCCCGGGTCCAGGGTCAATCTCCTCCGCGCGCACGGCGTCATAGGCGGACGAGGCCAGGAGTCTTCGGGCGAGCTTCACGCCCCGCACCATCGCCTCCATGTCCCGTGGATCCTGGAGGTAGTTGGCGCGGATCGCCGGTGCTTCGAGGGGGTCCTTCGAACGGAGACGCAGCGTGCCTCGCGAGCCGGGCGCCACATGGGAGACCGTGACCGTGACGAAACGGTCGGGCCGATCGAGACCGCGGCCGACGTAGAACTGGAGATCGGGCACGCGATGGCCTTTGTCGGGGAGCGATGACGCGAACAGACCCGCGGTCACGGTCGACCCGGGCAGTTCGGTCCGGCCCTGATGGCGGACCCCGACTCTCAGGTGATCCTGGAGGTTCGCCCCTACGCCTTGAAGATCCGCGACGACGGAGACGCCGTGCGATCGCAGATGGTCGGCCGGGCCGACCCCGGAAAGCATGAGCAGCTTCGGCGACTCCACAGCACCTCCGCAAAGGACGACCTCGCGGGACGCGCGTGCGGTTTCGTCGGCCCCGTTCCGCTGATACGCAACACCCACGACCCTCTTGCCGTCCAAG
Organism: Vicinamibacteria bacterium; assembly: GCA_031405615.1. GTDB lineage: Bacteria > Acidobacteriota > Vicinamibacteria > Fen-336 > JAGNNV01 > JAGNNV01. Next base: position 6,396 of record JANNJB010000470.1, read on the forward strand.
GTGAGCCGCGTGGCCCGGGCGTTCGATCGGACTTCGAGGTTGGGACGCATAAGCGCCGGCACGAGGAAGGCGGCGGCGGCGCTGTGCCTCCGGCCATTGAGAATGTTCTTCTGATAGTAGCCCGCCACGTTCTCATGAGCCGGCCGATTGAAGTCGAAACCGGGATCCGCCTTGAAACCCGCCTCGGCCGCGGCGGCGAGGAAGGCACGATGACCATCGTGAGGATCACGACACTGAGACACCGCGAGGGGGCCGGAGACGCCGCGGTGGTCGGAGGGTCCGAGGTCATTCCGCTCGGATCGCTTGAAGAGCGGCAGCACGTCGTCACAACCCCAGCCCGGGTTCCCCAACTCACGCCATCGGTCGAAGCTCAGCCGGTGGCCGCGAATGAACGCCATCGCGTTGATGGCGCTCGACCCGCCGTGGCCCTTGCCGCGCGGGGTCGCGATGGCGCGGTCCATGAGCCCCGGTTCCGGTTCGGTGCGATACGCCCAGTCGTACTTCGACCCCATCAGGGAAACCCAGCGACCGGGCGTAGTCACCGCGGGATCGCTCTCGCCGGATTCGCCCGCTTCGAGGAGCAGGACGCGCACCGCGGGGTCGGCGGAAAGGCGGTTCGCGAGGACACAGCCGGCCGAACCCGCGCCGACAATGATGTAGTCGAACTCCCGCTCGGCGGCCTGGGACCGCCCGGCGAGAACGAGAGACGGCGCGGTGGCGGCGAGGGTCAGGAAGTCGCGTCGCTTCATAGCCGCCCATCTTGCCAGATGGCGCGTTCCGGCTAGAGTTCCCGGAAGGTCGCCCTGGAACCCATGCTCATCCGCGAAGCCACGTCCCACCGCGACCTCGATGAAGCTACCCGGATCCAGCGCGAGGTCTGGAACATCGAGGACATCGAGATCGTGGGCCGCATCCAGCTCAAGGCCAGTCAGCATGCCGGCGGATCGGTCCTGGTGGCCGAGGACGAGAGCGGCGAGATCGCCGGCTTCGCCTACGCCTTCCCCGCCATCATCAAGGGCGAGGCGTTCTGGCACTCGGACATGCTCGCGGTCCGGCTTCGATTTCGCGGAACTCGCGTTGGCCAGAGTCTCAAGTGGGGCCAGCGGGACCACGCCCTGCGGAACGGTGTGCAGCGAATCACGTGGACCTTCGATCCGATGCAGTCGGGAAACGCCCACCTCAACATTGAACTCCTCGGCGCTACCGCGGCCGAGCACCTCTCGAACTTTTACGGGGTTACCACCTCAGCGCTCCATCACCGCCTTCCCACGGATCGTCTGCTCGCATCCTGGGACCTTGAATCGCCCCGTGTTCTGGCGCGGGCCCGCGGAGGGGCGCCTCCCTCCGCGCCGGTGGTCGCCGCCGTCCGCATTCCTCCCGGGTGGAACGATCTCGTCCAGCGTGAACCCGACCGGGCCCGCGCCGAACAGCAGCGCGTCGCGGACGAACTTCGGGCCGCCTTCGCGCACGATCTGATCGCAGCCGGCTTCGACAAGGCCTCCAGTTCATATCTTCTGAGCACCCGCCCCTGACACCCCATAGACTCTCCCGCGTTCACCCTCCCCCCAAGTCCCCACCTCCGGAGCCCACATGCGCCCCCTCGCCGCCTTCCTCCTCTCCCTCCTCATTGCGCCGCGGGCCGGCGCGCAGGAAGTGAGACCCGCCGCTTCCCCGTCTCCCCAAAAGACGGTCTGGGAGGGCAAGAAGAACGGCTGGGATCTCGTTTCCGCCGAACAGCGGAAGGAGGTCTTCGCGTTCAACGAAGGGTACAAGGCGTACCTGAAAGTGGCGCGGAGCGCCTACTTCTCGACCAAACAGACAATCCGCCAGGCGAAAGCCGCGGGTTTCGCCGAGTTCACCGCGCCCGGTCAGGTGAAGCCCGGCGCGAAGCTCATCATCAACAGCCGCGACCGCGGCGTGGTCCTCGTCGTTGTGGGTTCGGAGTCGATCGCCTCGGGAGTTCGCGTGCTCGCAACCCATCACGACTCATCGCATCTCGACTTGAAGTCCCGCCCGATCTATCTGGCCGGAACCCTCGCCATGTTCAACACCATGGAGTACGGCGGCATCAAGAGATACCAGTACGCGAACGAACCTCTGGCCCTGATCGGCCGGGTGGATACCACCGACGGGAAGACGATCGATGTCTCGATCGGCATGGACGAGTCCGATCCGGTGTTCGTGATTCCCGACAACGCGCCCCACTCCGATACGCCCCTTCGCACCCGCACGTATCAAAACGTCCTCGAGGCCGAAGAGCTGGACCCGGTCGCGGCCAGCATCCCCACCGAAGGGTCGCTCGTGGCCACGGTGATGAAGGAGATGGCCTCGCGCTACGGGATCAAGGAGGAGGACTTTGTGTCGGGCGAGTTGCACCTCGTACCCGCCCGGATGCCCGCGGACGTGGGTCTCGATCGCGGCCTCACCGGTGGCTATGGCCAGGACGACCGGCTTTCGTCGTATTGCGCGGTCCGTGCGGTGATGGACCTCAAGACAACACCCAGCCGCACCGCGATGGCCTACCTCACGAACCACGAGGAGGCGGGTTCGGTGAACAACACGGGCGCGCGCTCCGAGTTCTTCAACAACACGGTCGGACGCCTGCTCGCGGCGCAAAAAGGGAAGGAGTACAACGATCTCGACCTGCGCCTCGCCCTGCGCGCATCGGAGGTCATCTCCGCGGACACCAATGACGGCGTGAACCCCCTCTTCAACTCGACAAGCGAAGCGACAAACGCGGCGAAGCTCGGCTTCGGCCCGGCCATCAAGCGCTACGGGCGCGGTTTCGACGGCAACTCCGAGTTCACGGCGCGGATTCGCGGCATCCTCGATGGCGCGTCGATCCCGTGGCAGACGCAAACCCCGAAGGTCGGCGTGGGCGGCGGCGGAACCATCGGCCAGTTCTTCTCCGACTGGGACATGGAGGTCATCGACATGGGCGTGCCGCTCCTCTCCATGCACTCCACGTTCGAGATCTCGTCGAAGGTCGACACCTGGAACTTCTACCGCTTCATGTCCGCGTTTCTCGCCCGATAGCCTTCAGGCCTCACACAGGAGTCCAACATCATGAGCGCTCGTTCCCAAAACCGCCGCGACTTCTTCAAGACCTCAGGCACCGCGGCGATCGGCGCCGCCATCGCGGCCGGTGCATCGCCAAAGGCGGAGGCGCAGGGTCGAATCGAAGCCCTTCCCGAAGCCATCGCGGCCCTGCAGCCCATGACCGGGGGTGTCGCGCCCATTTCGATGGAGGAACGGAAGATCCGCATCGCCAAGGCGCAGGATCTCCTCGGCCAGACCGGAATGCAGGCGCTGATCATCGCGTCGGGAACGTCGCTCGACTACTTCACCGGCGCGCGCTGGGGGATCTCGGAGCGATTCTTCGGCTGCGTGATCACGCGGGAGGGCGACCCCGCGTGGGTAACGCCCGCGTTCGAGAAGGCCCGCGCGCTCGAGCAGGTGAAGATCGGGAAGGACGTCCGGGCCTGGGAGGAACACGAATCCCCCTCGGCTCTCGTCGCCACCATCCTCAAGGATCGCGGTGTCACCAGCGGAAAGATCGGCATCGAGGAGATGATGCCGTTCACGTTCGCGGACGAGATCGGCAAGGCCGCGCCCGCGATGCAGATGGTGAATGGAACGCCGGTCACCGCGGGCTGCCGGATGATCAAGGACGCGCACGAGATCGCACTGATGCGCCGCGCCTGCGAGATCACGGTGGCGGCTCACCGCGCGGTGTTCGCCTCGCTCAAGGAGGGCATGACCCAGGATCAGGTCGCGGCCCTCTCGGCCGCGGCGCACCGTCAGCTTGGAATGGGCGGCGGTTCGCTCGTGCTCTTCGGCAAGGACGCGGCCTACCCGCACGGCACCACGAACCCCCAGCCCCTCAAGGCGGGCGACGCGGTTCTGCTCGATGGCGGCGGCCGGCTGCACGGGTACGCGAGCGACATCACGCGCACCGCGATCTTCGGCGCAAAGCCGACCGACCGGCAGCGGCTCATCTGGGACACGGTGCGCAAGGCGCAGGACGCGGCCTTCCGGGCGGCGAAACCCGGCGTGGAGTGCCAGGCCGTGGACGCGGCGGCGCGTAAGGTCGTCACCGACGCGGGCTTCGGCAAGGATTATGAAATGTTCGGGCATCGCGTGGGCCACGGAATCGGGATGGACGGCCACGAATGGACGTACTTCGTGCGCGGCAACACCACGCGGCTCCGGCCGGGGATGTGTTTCTCCGACGAGCCCGGCATCTACATCTACGGGGAGATCGGCGTCCGCCATGAAGACATCATCTTCATCACCGAAAACGGCGCTGAGAACATGACGAAGTGGCCGGGAACGCCGGAAGACCCGGCGGTGGTTTAAGGGCTCCCCGGCACGCTGCTTGCTCGGAGTTGGTCTGCCGCCCCCTCGGGCCAACCAACGAAAGCGAGAAGCGCATGAGCAATTTTTCCGGGAAAGCTCCAACCATGATCGTCTGGATCATCTGCCTGATCCTCTACGCAGTGGCGCTCACCGCGCACTTCGGCTGGGCCCGGGTTCCTGCCCAGGCCGCCGACTGGTCATGGATCATCGGCCTTGGCCTGCTGCTCGTGGCCTGCCGGGTGCGAGGGTTGTAGTTTCTACGAACTTCAGTGTTTGAAGTGCCGCTTGCCGGTGAAGACCATGGAGAGCCCCAGTTCGTCGGCAGCCTTCACCACTTCCTCGTCCTTCACTGACCCACCCGGCTGGATGATCGCGACCGCTCCCGTCTTCGCGATCGCGTCGACGTTGTCCCGGAAGGGGAAGAAGCCGTCCGACGCCACCACCGTGCCTTTGAGGTCTCGCTGAGCCTTCGAGATCGCGATCTTCACTGAGTCAATCCGACTCATCTGACCCGCCCCAATCCCCACCGTCTGACCGGCGTTGGCGAAAACGATCGCGTTCGACTTCACGTGCTTGGCCACGTTCCAGGCGAAGCCCAGAGCGTCCCACTCGGCGGGGGTCGGCTTGCGCTTGCTCACCGGGTCGCAGGCCGCGCGGTCGAAACGCGCCATGTCCCACTCCTGAGCGAGGATTCCCCCCATCACCCGCTTCTGGTCGAAGCCGGTGACGCGGTGGATCGAGGTGACATCCATGTCAAGGACCCGAAGGTTCTTCTTCGCGGAAAGAACAGCCTTCGCTTCGGCGCTGTAGCCGGGGGCGATGACCGCTTCGAAGAAGGAACCGGTGATCTTCGCGGCCACGGCGGCATCGCAACGCACGCTCAGGGCGACGATGCCGCCAAACGCCGAAGTGGGATCGCAGTCCCACGCCCGGCCGAAAGCCTCTTCGAGCGAAGCCCCCCGACCGACTCCGCAGGGGTTGGTGTGCTTGATGATCGCGACCGCGGTGCCATCCACGTCGGTGACGAGACGCCACGCGGAATCGAGGTCGAGAATATTGTTGAACGAGAGTTCCTTGCCCTGAAGGACGCGCGCCGCGGCCACCGAGTACATGGTCGAACCCATGTCCGAGTAGAAGGCCGCGCGCTGATGCGGATTCTCGCCGTAGCGACGGTCCTGGATCTTCTCGAAGCTCTGGTTCAGCCGATACGGGAAGACGCTGTCGCTCTGCGCCTTGGCGAAAGTCTCTTCATTGCTCTCGATCTCGGCGAAATACCCGGCGATGGCCGTCTCGTACCGCGCGGTGTGGCGGAACGCTTTCTGGGCGAAGTAAAGACGCGTGGGCAGGTCGATGCCTTCAGGACGGCGCAGCTGTTCGAGAAGCTGGCCGTAGTCTTTCGAGTCCACCACCACCGCCACCGACTGGAAGTTCTTCGCGGCCGCGCGCACCATCGAGGGGCCGCCGATGTCGATGTTCTCGATCGCTTCATCGAAAGTGGCGCCCTTCGACACCTTGTCCTCGAAGGGATAGAGATTTACCACCACCACGTCGATCGGGACGAGACCGGTCTTCTCGAGATCGGCGAGGTGTTCCTCGTTCCGTCTTGCCAGGATGCCGCCGAACACTTTCGGATGAAGCGTCTTCACCCGGCCCCCGAGAATCTCCGGGAACCCGGTCACATCGCTGACCGCGGTCACCGGAACTCCCGCCTCGGCAAGTGCCGTCGCGGTTCCCCCGGTGGAGAGGATCTCGAAGCCGAGGGCCGCGAGGCCCTTGCCGAGATCCACGACGCCTTCCTTGCGGAAGACGGAGATGAGAGCGCGCTTCTTCTGGGAGGTCATGTGAATCACTCGTCTCTGCGGGTAGTGGTGGGTCGAGGTTTGATGAGTCTTAACGGCTTTTGTCGCTGCATGTCGCCGCCCGCCTTGCGCCACACCGCGATCCAGGTGGCGGCCACCGCGTTCACGGATCGAGAATAGGCGGTCGAGGCCACGGCGAAAACCGGGCTCCGGAAATCGATCTCGGCCGCGCGCAGGACCCGTCCACCCTCCTGCGCTTCTTCTCGCAGCATGCCCGACTGGGCCGGGGTCTTGCCGAGCACTTCATCGAGGAACGCGGGGATGCCGTCGAGATCGAGACGCATCGACTCGGGCGCCACCACGACCACCGGAATCTTGTCGAGGTTCGCGGTCACGAAAGCGTAGAACTCGCGGCGGATCGCCCCCGCCTTCGCGTCATTTCCAAGACCTTCGCCAACCGCCGGGTCGGCCAGATCCACGGCGAGGCGATAGGCGGCGCCGAGGGCAATGACCGCGGCGCGAAAGTCCGGTCCGCGCAGGTCCTTCGCCCGCAGAGTCAGCTCCTGACCCAGTTCGGCCTTCGTGGAGGGGCTGAGGCGACCCTTGGGAAGCTCGGCGTAGAGGAGAGGCAGCGCCTTCATCTTCGAGGCCCGGCCGTCCGCGAAGATCTCCAGCTCGTGAGTCCGGAAGATCTCGGCCAGCGACTGGGGAAGGAGTCGCAAGGCATCCTTCGCGATGCGCTGCGAAACATCGGCGGGCCAGGCCGAGGCCCCTGACGGAGCGAAGAACAGGGCGCTCAGGACGAGGACGACCGGGCGAAGGCGCTTCAAGCGGTCAATCGATCCGCACGGGTTTGGCCTTGAGCGCGACCTTGCCGTCCTGCAGGGCGATCCGGAAATCCACGGCCACCGCGTCCTTCTCCTCGAGAAGGCGGGTGCGCTGCTGGGCGATGAGCTTCTTGAACGATTCGAACTTGACCTCCGATTCGCCCACCGAGGCGCGCGCGGCCCGGAACTGCTCGAACAGATCCTTGACTCCCTGATCGTCGTCGCGGAGCGTGCTCAACCGGATCTCGGCGCGAGCCGGACCCGGAGTTTCGATGCTGCGCGAGCCGGGCGCGGACTGCACGACGGGCACCGAGGGCGCGGTGAGAGCTTCGGCCTGGCGCACCTGCTTGAGTTGAACCGACGAGAGCGGCCGCCCCTCCTCGATCGCGCGCAACTTGCGATTCCACATGTCGGAGAGGGTGTTGTACTTCGCGGTAAGAGTCTGAAACCGGAAGCGCTCGATATTGTTGCGGATTTCGACCCCCACGTAGCGGCGGACCAGCCGCTCGAGCCGCTGCTTCGATTCAAACGGCGCCTTGCGTTCCTGGCCCGAGAAGAAACGTTCCCACTCCTTCTGAAGGCGGAAGATGCCTTCCTCGATCCTGGCCAGATCCTCTTCGAGGGCGGTCATGGTCGTGAGAGCCGCTGGCGGGGCGGGGCCATGATCGTCATTCGTTCACGAAGAAGGCCATGAGGGGCAGCCACAGCTCGTGCCCATAGGGCGCCTTGCGGCCGGCGACAAGGATCTCGCTCCCGGGGCGCGCCGCCACGAGCGAAGCCACGTCCCTTAGGAGCACTGCCTGCTCGCTCTCGAAGTCCGCCCGGTGCCGGGTGATCGATCCTTCCTGGAATGTGGTGAACGAAGCAGCCCGGGCGCACAGCCCACGGGCCCGGGCGACGCTCTCGTCAGGCGAATCATCGAAGACCACCGAGAGGGCGAAGGGTTTCTGACGGCGTCCCGGATACAGGATTTCGACGAGTTCGTCCGACAATCCTCCGATATCGTCTTCGACCTTCGGCACCACGGGGGGCAGACGGTCGGCGTACGTCGGAACACGTTCCCGGCTCATGGCGAATCGCCCTGGATCTTATCGCGGCTGTTTCGCCGCCCCTTCCATCGCTTCTATGGTGGCGAGGGAGGGCGGACGCTCGGTGCGCAGGCGGGCCGCGATCTGTTCGTTGGCCGCCCAGGCCCGCAGTATGTTCTCTCCGACAAGTTTCCCCGCGTCGAGGTCGGTCCAGCCGCGGCGCAGCAACTCGGCGATGAGGTCTGGATACTTCGACACGTCTTCGAGGCCATCGGGAAGCTGATCGGTGCCGTCGTAGTCGCCGCCCAGGCCCACGTGATCAATGCCCGCGATCCGGCGGATGTGTTCGATGTGATCGGCGACCTGGGCGAGGGTCGCGTTCTTCGCCTTGAACTGCGCGGCGACCTCGTCGGTGATCCTCTTCTTCTCGCCCTCGTCCGTGACGCCTTCGAGCTTCACCTTGAGCGCGTCCCGTCGCTCACGCCCCTTCGTCGCGATCTCCTGGGAGATGAAACCGGGGACGAAAGTGACCATCACCACGCCCCCGTTCGACGCCACCTGCCGCAAAACCGCGTCGGGCACATTGCGGGGCACGTCGCACAACGCGCGCGCGGAACTGTGGGAAAAGATCACGGGCGAGGCGCTGACCCGGATCGCATCCTCCATCGTCTCGGGCGAGGCATGGGACAGATCCACCATCATGCCCAGGCGGTTCATCTCGCGCACGACCTCTTCGCCGAACTTCGTGAGGCCGCCATGCTTCGCCGTGTCCCCGGCCGCGTCCGCCCAGTCGAGAGTCACGTTGTGGGTGAGCGTCATGTAGCGGACGCCGAGGGCATGGTAGGCGCGCAACGCTCCGAGGGAGTTCTCGATCGCGTGCCCGCCCTCCATCCCGAGCATGGAAGCGATCTTCCCCTTGCGGAAGATCGGCTTCACCTGGGCCGCGTTCACCGCGAGCTCGAAACGATCGGGATACTTCTGGATCATGCGTCGGGCAATTTCGATCTGCTCGAGTTGAACCTTCGCGTACCCGAGCTTCTTCGTCTCGTCGTCGCCGGGGATGTAGACCGACCAGAACTGGCCGCCCACCATGCCCTGCGCGAGGCGGGGCAGGTCGGTCTGGCCCGGCGCCTTGACACCCTTGCGCAGATCGTAGGACTCCACGTCGAACGGCTTGTCTTTCCATTCGCGTATGGCCCACGGCACATCGTTGTGCCCGTCGATGAGCGGCGAGGCCTTGAGGATGGCGCGAGCGCGGGTCAGGAAAGGATGGGCGGCGGCGCGGACCGAGGTTCTGGGCACGATGGGAGAAGCCCCCTCAAGAAGGGTGATTGCGAGCAGAGCGGTGGTGATCATGAGACCTCTATCGACTGGGAAACGGATCCCGATGGGAACCTGGAACCCGAGGGGTGCGCTCGGGCGCCTCGCTAGCTTAGAGCTTGAAGTCGATTTGAATGGCAATCCACGCGCGGCCCGGTTTGCCGTTCATCTGGGCGGGTTTGTACTTGCGCCGCTTGACGTTTTCGAGGGCGACCTGGTTGAGCCCCGAGTTGGGTGCGGCGCCGCGGATCAGGCGGGACTCGACCACGTTGCCCTGCTCATCAACGAGGGCCGAGATCACCACCGATCCGGCAATCCTCTGGGCCCGGGCGATCGGCGGGTACTCGATCCGGGGCTGCGAAATGAGGGAGGGCGGCGTCACGTTCGGATCCGAGATGTCGAGAAGCATGGCGGCGCCAGCGCTCGCTGGCGCCGAAGGCGACGATGCTGTGGCCGCTGGCGTCCCCGGCGCGCTTTGTGCCGGAGCGGGCGCAGAAGGCTGAGGAGTCGCCGACGCCACGACGGGGGTGGGCGTGGGTGGCGCGGGAGTGGCCTCGGCGATGCGTGCGGCTTCGGCCGCGGCGCGGGCGGTTTCAGCAGCCCGAGCTTCCTCGGCCAGACGGCGCTCGTCTTCGATCTTCTCTCGCTCGGCGGCCACGAGTGCCGCCTGCTCGGCCTGCGCTTTTTTCCGGGCCTCGTCCTGCGCGCGCTGAAGTTCCGCGGGATCCACGGCTTTGCCGCGGGCCTTGGCCTGGGCCTCCACCTTTTTTGTGGCTTCTTCGGTGGCTTTCTGTTCAGCCGCGACCTTCTCCGCTTCGAGTGTGGCCAGGCGCGATTCGAGTTCCTTGACCCGGGCGAGCGCCGCGGCCTCGGCCGCGTTGAGGGTGGGCGCAGGCGCCGGGGCGACGGGAGCCGGCGCGCCCGGTCGGGTGAGCATGTAACCACCCACCGCGAGGACGGCGATGATCCCGATCACGACCGGCGCAATGGGGAAGGACTTCTTCTCCGCCGCGACCGTGCGGAAGATCGGTTCGTCGGCCGGGCTCGAGGCCGGAGTCGCTGGAGGATGAGCGTGCGCGGGAGTCTGCACCCTGCCGCTGCGGGATGAGTCGGTCTTGAGGGGTTCGAACTTCGCGGCCTCGGCCCGGAACACCTCGGGCTTCACCGCTTCCATGCGGAGGGTGTCGAGGGGCTTTGGCGCGGGAGGCGACTCATGGGTCAATCCCGAAGGAGAGACGGCGGCCGCCGGCGCCACTGCAGCCGCGAGGTAGGGCCGATAGTCGGCGCTCTTTTCCGCCTTGATGTGGGCGGCGTCGTTGTCGCCCTCATCGCGAAAGAGCGTGTGCATGAAGAAGGCCAGGTTGAACGTCGTCGGCGAATAGTCGCCGGAGAAGAGCAATGTATCGACGGCCTTCTTGAAAGCGGCGGCGTCCTTGAAACGGCGGGCCGGGTCCTCGGCCAGGGACTGCAGGAGCAGGGTCGCCAGGGCCTTCGGGATAGGCGTTCCGTCGCTCCCAGGCGAGGGGATGCGCGCGGCTTCGATGCTGGCCGCGGTAGGCCCGGTCCGGGTGAGCGGCGAACCGGTGAGCATCTCGAGGAGTTGCGCGCCCAGGCTGAAGATGTCGGCGCGGATATCGAGGGGAGCGGTCCCCTCCGTTTCGGGAGCGAGGAACCCCGCCTCGCGCACGCCGATGGAGTTGGCCTGACGAAGGAGCCGCGGCGGCAGGCCGAAAGCCCGCACACTCACTTCGCCGTCGTGAGAGACGTGAATGAACTCGGGAACGAGGAAACCATGGATCTGTTTTCGAGCCTGGGCGGCCTCGAGAGCCGCCGCCGTCTTGCTCGCGATCAGCAGCGCATGGTCGGCCGCGAAAGGATGCCCCTCGGTCTGCGACCGCTCCAGCAGCGCTCCGACCGAGCGGCCCTCGAACATCTCAACGGCGACGAATGCGGTCTTGTCGATGCGGCCGGCCTCGAGGCCGCGGGCCACCTGCGCGTGTTGAACCTGAAGACCGGACTTGAGCCCGTCCGCCACGCCCTGGGCCATTTCCGGGATGAGGAGCTCGGTTCGGAACAGCGTCACGTGACGCTCGTAACCGCCGCTCCCCAGTTGAACGGCACGAAAGAACGATCCCGCGCTGGTCCTGGCGTCCTCGGACTGCAGGACAAACCGACCGTATCGCTCTTTGGTCTCCAATGGGGCCTCGCTTCAAGGACTGCGCAACCCCGGGCGTCCTACCTCCTGAAGTCGGATCGCCCGAGCCGCCGTCGCGATGGAACGCTACACGCCGAGCGACCTCCCGGTCAACGTCCTGCTTCTCCAGCTGCCTTGAGCACGAGCCGTGCGCCTTCAGGCGACGTGAACACGGCGCCTTCATCGCGATCGACCGACACGCAGGTCCAGCCCAGGAGAAGGTCGCCTGCGGCGACGATGCGGACCTCAGAGCCCACGCGGAGCGAAACGCGGCTCTTCCCGTCCGAATGGAGAAAGGCCACGAGCGTGAATGGGGCCAAGGGTTCAGGGGCCGGAACGAAGACGGGCGGCAGTATCGGCATCGGGGGGGAAGGACGCGCGGCGCGAACGTCCCCCGGCAACGCAGGCGAGGCGCCGGGAGATTCAAACGGGATCTCAGCCAGCGAGACATCGGGGGAGGCGCCACACGCGGGGATCGGGGGAAGCAGGCCTGAAGGGGCCGGACCCACGAACCCGGTGGCCACCGAGGCGTTCCACCGGGAACCCTTCTGGCGGACCGTGACCGTGCGGAGGAAGCTGCCCCGCGAGGGGTCGCCCAGTCTCCGCAGAAGTTCCTGAACGTCGGAGCGCGGGCCTTCGGCCTCGATCAAGGCGCCGCCTGCGAGTCCGCCCGTCACCGAAAGCGCGAAGGGCGAAAGGTCGAGCCCCGTCGTAGCGGCCACCACTCTTTGTCGGAGCATCGCCGGATCAGTGGACGCCCGACACGCGGAACCAAGGGACGCAGCAGCGCGGGCGCCGAGAGCTTTCGTTTCGCGCGCCGAGCGATCGGTCTTCACCCGGTCGCGACGGATCCGGCTCTGCTCACCGAGGAGGGTCTCCTGATCGGCACGCATCGGCACGATGAGGCCAAACCACAACACGCCCGCGGCGAGCCACGGCAGGGCCGCGATTCCTTCCGGCCGCAGGGCGCCTCTCCTCATCGAGCGCCTCCCGCGGGCCGGTGGACGGCGCTCACCGTGGCCCGCACGAGCCCCGGCCGGCTCTCCGATCCGGGCTTGATGCCGCGGAAGAGAGGCGACGCCGAAAGATTGGCGAGGAAACGATCGTAGGCCGCGGGGGTCGCCGCCACCACGCTGAAGTCGAGACGCGCGGAGACATCGTCGACGTACTCGACCTTGAAGCCCACGAGCGACACGCCGGGCGGAAGAACCGAGTTGAGATCTGTGAAAACTCTCTGCGGCGAGGATTCGACGCTGGCCGTGGCGATGAGCGCGTCGGGAGTCTTCCGGATGCTCCGGTCGAGTTGTTCGGCCTCGCCCTGCGCCCGCGCGACCTCCGATCGCGACTTTTCGAGAGCGCGATTGGCGAGAAACGCCGCCCTTCCGAAGGTAGCGGCGATCAAGAGGACGTAAGCGAGGACCAGGAGGCCGAGCGTACGAACCACCCCGAGCGCGGGGTGGGAGACGCGCCTGGGGTGCGCGCCGAACTGGGGAAGACCAAGACTCATATCGACGCCGCCGGCCGGAAGACCGAGAGAAAGGGAAACCTTTGCGGGTCCCCCAGACCGGCGATAGCGCCTTCGCTGAACGCGGGGCGCACAAGTGCCTCGCCGGCGCGGGCTCGCAGCGCCGCATCGTCCTCGCCGAGCACGCGGATCTCGCGCACCACGCGGGTCGCCCGGAAAGCCTCGTCGATCGATCGCTGCGCGCGGTCATCCCCCTCGACGAGAAGTCTCAGGTGGATCGCCTCGACACCCCCTCGCTCGTCGCGCACCACGATGGCGCAGGCGGAGTCGCCGAAGATGAGGTCGACGATCCCTGGGTGTTTCGGCAGGCCCCGCAGCGCGGCGGAAAGAGCCGAACTCACCTCGGGCTCCTTGAAGCCCAACTCCCCCATCATTTTCTCGCTCTCCGCTATGGCCGACTTCAAAATGGCCTGCGCCAGCACCACGCCCGGCCCAAGGCCGGGGGAAGACTCGCTGCGGACAACTGCCTGGCTCACCGGGAACGGCAGCAGCGGGGCCATGCGGAAGGCGACGAGATCCTCCTCGTCCACGCCTCCCGACCTCCCCTTGTTGAGCCCCGCCGCATCGATGATCGAGGGGAAGGGGACGCCTATTGGGAGCAGAAGGCAGGCCCCGCGAACCGGGGCGGCGAGGTCGCGCGTCAGTTTCGCGATGGCCTCCCGCGAGTCCTCGAGCACGTCTTTAAAGAGCGCGCCGCTCCGGGCGCCGGACCCGAAACGTTCGGAGGCGAATCGCAGGAGCCGCCGGCCCGAGAAGGTCTCCTGGTACACCGCGAGGGCGGCGCTGCGCGTGTCGACAAAGACGAGCGCCTTCTCGGAGAACCACATGATCCTCAATCTTAGGGCGTCTCTGCGATTCATCGAGCACCTCGGCCAAATGCATCAGGCGGCCCTTGACCGCTTCGCTAAGATGTCGCTCGCTGGTCGTTGAGCATCGGCACAATCCCCGGGCTTGCCAGCCGCCCGGCCCCAGGTGGAGGTCTCATGAAGACTTTCGAGAGCGCCCAGATCCGAAACGTCGCATTCGTCGGGCACGGAGGCTGCGGGAAGACATCGATCGTGGCCGATGCCCTCTACACCATGGGGGTCACCCCGCGACTCGGCCACGTGTCGGACGGCACCGCGGCCACCGACTTCGATCCCGAGGAGATCGAGCGGAAGATCTCGATCCAGACCTCGGTGGCGAGCGGCGACTGGGCGAACACCAGAATCAACCTCATCGACACGCCGGGTTACGCCAACTTCGTGGGCGAAGCCCTCTCTGCCCTGCGCGCCGCCGACGCGGCCATCGAGGTCGTCGACGCGGTGGCGGGCCCCGAGGTGCAGACCCATCGGCTCTTCCATGCCGCCGAGGACATGGAACTCCCCCGGGTCTTCGTGGTGAACCGGATGGACCGCGAACACGCCTCCTACGGCCACACCGTCGAGGCGCTGCGCCAGGCCTTCGGCCGCACCGTGACCCCCATCGAGTTCCCGCTCGGCGAGGGCGCTTCGTTCACCGGCGTCGTCGACATCGTCTCCTCGAAGGCCTACAAGTTCAAGGACGATGAAAGCGGCACGTTCAGCGAAGTCACCATGCCCGAGGATCTCGCTGAGGCCACCGCCCGCTTCCGCCAGGAACTCATCGAGGTGGTGGCCGAAACCGACGAAGCGCTCATGACCGAATTTTTCGACAAGGGCACGCTCAGTCCCGAGACGCTGGCCGAGGGGCTCAAACGGGCGGCCTTCAAGGGCCAGATCTTCCCGGTGATTCCCTTCTCGTCGCTCAAGAACATCGGCGCGGCCCAGCTCCTCAATGCGATCGTCGCCTACCTGCCGAGCCCGGCCGACCGACCCGACGTGAAGGGACACGGAGCCTGGGCGGGCGAAGTGCGGCCCTGCTCCGTGGACGCTCCGGCGGCGGCCATCGTGTTCAAGACGATCTCCGATCCCCATGCCGGCAAGTTGTCGTTCGTGCGCGTCATCTCGGGCCGATTCAATCACGACCTCACCACCACGGTCGCGGAACGTGACGTTTTGGAGCGTGTGGGCGCCTTGTCCCACGTCGTGGGCAAAACCCTCGCCCCCGCCACCGAGTTGATCGCGGGAGACATCGGCGTGCTCTCGAAGCTCAAGGAGGCCCACACCGGGGATACGCTTTCGGACAAGGCCCGGCCCATCGCCTTCGCCCCGTTTGATTGGCCGGAGACCCTCACCACGTTCGCGATCACCCCGAAGACGCGGGGCGACGACGACAAGATCGGGCCGGCGCTCAACCGCCTGATCGAGGAAGACCCGGTGTTGAAACTCGAGCACGCCACCGAAACCCACGAACTTCTGCTTCGCGGTCTCGGCCAGCTCCACATCGAGACCGTGGTGTCGAAGCTCGCGAAACGCTACAAGGTCGAGGTCAACCTCAAACGCCCCACCATCCCCTACCGCGAGACCATCAAGGCGGAGGCCGACGGCCACGGGCGTCACAAGAAGCAGACCGGCGGGCACGGCCAGTTCGCGGACTGCAAGATCACCATGCGCCCGCTGGCCCGGGGCGAGGACTTCAAGTTCAAGAACGGAACGTTCGGCGGTTCGATCCCGAGGAACTTCCTTCCCGCCATCGAAAAGGGCATCCAGGAAAGCCGTAAACGCGGGGTCATCGCCGGCTGCCCGATGGTGGACTTCGAGGTCGAGGTCACGGACGGCCAGTATCACGACGTCGACTCGTCGGAAATGGCGTTCAAGATCGCGGGCTCGCTCGCGTTCAAGGACACGGTTGCCCGCTGCAAGCCGACCCTGCTCGAGCCCATGATGTCGGTCGAGGTGACGGTGCCCGAAGAGTTCGCGGGCTCCGTGATGGGCGACCTCTCGAGCCGCCGCGGTCGGCCCCAGGGGATGGAGCCGTTTCGCGATGTGCAGAAAATCCGCGCCGAGGTCCCGCTGGCCGAGATGGAGACCTTCGATCAGGACCTCACCTCCCTCACCGGCGGCCGCGGCTCCTTTCATATGGAGCTGATCCGGTACGATGAGGTGCCGGGCCACCTTCTCGAGAAAGTGGCCGCGGAAATCCGGGCCCACCGGCCCGGAGCCCCAGCGAAGGAAGAGGATTAGCGGATGAGAGAAAAGCTCCTGCGAGGTTTCGTTTCCACGGCTGCGTCAATCGCCCTTCTTGCCCTCCCCTCGCCTTCCGCGCGCGCGCAGGAAGCAGCGCCCTCGCCGGCCCCCTCGCCATGGATCGCCGAGGCCCAAGGCGCCCTGCGCGCGGGCCAGGATGTCCCCGTGCCGAGCCGCAGGAAGTACGTGGCGCCCGAGTATCCCCTCGATGCGGCGGCCCAGGGTATCCGCGGCATCGTGATCATGGAGGTGCTGATCGGCGAAGACGGCCGCGTGGCGAATGCCCGGGTCACGCGTTCGATCCCCGGCCTCGACGAAGCGGCGCTGACCGCGGTGAATCTGTGGGAGTACGAGCGGACGTTGGTCTCGGGGAAGCCGGTGAAGGTCCTCCTCGCGCAGCACATCACCTTCGCGCTGAGACTGCCCGACCTTCAGCGAGCCCCGGGCGTGCCTGAACTGAAGAGCGGCGGCTCACCCCCGATTCCGGCAAGTCTCACCACGCCGGGCAACGCGGCGGTGGCGGTGACGCTCGGTTCGCAGGGCGAGGTCCGCGAAGCGGCAGCGCTCGAAGGTGACCCCGTGATCAGCGAGGCGCTGCTGCGCGCCGTCCGTTCGTGGCGGTTCGTGGTGTCCGACGGAGCGACTCCTCCCTCATTCACAGTCCGTGCCGAGTGGAAGCCGGGTCCGCCGGCTGCGTTGAGTCTCTCCGCGGGCGACCTCAAGTCCGCCGCGTCACTTTCGACCAGTTCTTCCCCGGGATCGAGCACCCCGTCGCCCGCAAGCGCCCCCGCCCCAGGCGCCGTCATCCCCGAACCTCCCCGGGCCGCGCCCGTCGCACCGGCGCCTTCTGCGCCGCCCGTCGAGACGGAGGTGCTTACTGCCCGTCCCGACCCCCCGGCGAAGGAAGAGGGTATGTCCGCGGTCGCCGACGTGATGCTTGGGGAAAACATCCCGGAGCTTGTTCGTGGCCGGAGACCGGTGTGGCCCCCGATGGCGCGTCTTGGGAATGTGGGCGGCGAGGTCGTCGTGCGCTTCTCCGTGGACCTCGCGGGGAAGACCACGGTTCACTCCGCCGAGGGCCCGGATCTCCTCAAGGCCACCGCGGAACAGGCGGTTGCGACCTGGCTGTTCCGACGCACCGCGATTGACCGCTTGAACCTGATCGCGACGTTCAAGTACGGCGCCGACCGATCGATGGCGAAAGTGGAACGCGTCGCGCCCTAAAAAACGTAGGGGCGCCCCTTGTGGGCGCCCTTGTCGGGACGAAATTTGTGCGGATTGACCCAAGGCCGCCCTGTCAAGGGCGACCACAAGGGGTCGCCCCTACTTGGTGGCTTCCTTGGGGGCGGCTGCGGGCGCGGCTCCCTTGGTGTCCTTCTTCTCCTTGGCCTTGTACTCGTAGCCCACGAGCTCGATCAGAGCCACGTCCGCGTTGTCGCCGGCGCGGTGGCCGAGCTTGACGATGCGGGTGTAGCCGCCGTTCCGGGTCTGGAACCTCGACCCGATCACGTCGAACAGCTTCTTCACGATGATGGGATCGTGGATGTCGCGCGCGGCCAGGCGGCGCGCGTGAACGCGCTGGGCCGCGGTGCCCTCGCGCTTGGCGAGGGTGATGATCTTCTCGGCGAAGGGACGGAGCTCCTTGGCCTTTGGAAGGGTGGTCTCGATGCGCTCCTCACGAAGCAGCGCGGTGGCGAGATTGCGAAGCAAGGCGATCCGATGGGACGTGGTGCGTCCCAGCTTTCGTCCGGCGGCACGATGTCTCATGGTCTTAAGGTCCTTGGTCTTCCTTTGCGGTGCTTCGTTTGAAGGGGACCCGCAAATTGTCTTTGATT
>JANNJB010000471.1:0-6016 GCA_031405615.1 Vicinamibacteria bacterium
CCTATAATGCGCCTGCAGGCACATCAGGCGGTAGGCGAGGGGGTGGAAGCCTTTGTCGATGTTCTTCGGTAGCGGCTTCCGGGCGGCGCGGTTGAGCAGGGGATAGTCGGCCGCGGTGAACGACTCGAACTGCGTGGCGTACTCGCCCGCCGTCATCTCATCGGCCCGCGGAAAGCGCCTCTTCTTGTAGTGATCCCGGACCCGGGGAAGCACGAGGTGGCGCAGTCCCGGCACTTTCAGCAGAAAGGCGATGCGCATGAACGAGGCGCGCGATCGCGACAGACCTCGGTGGGGTCGCAGCCCCATGGGAGCGATCAGGATCAGATGAGAGACGCGCTCCGGAGCCATGGACGCGGTCACGAGGGCGGTGGCCGCGCCCATGGAGTGCCCGATGACGCCGAACCTGCTGATCTCCAGCTGGTCGGCGAGGCCCAGGACGGTTTCCGCCCTGGCCTCGAAGCTTCGCAGGGCGTCCCGCCTCGGCTCCGACCCGCCCGAACCCGGCAGATCCACGCGGATGAAACGGGCGAAGGCGACCAGTGGCGGCGCCAGGTACCGGAAATCCCGCACCGAGCCCGGCACCCCGTGGATGGCGAAGAGGACCTGCTTCGAATGGCCTTCGTCGGTGAAGGTCAGCCGGGTCCCCGCCACCCGGGTTTCCCGGAGAGGCGGATCGGACTTGGGGAGCAGGGCCTGGGTCATCCCCGAACCTGCGCGCGGTCTCTCGAGCTAGCGCACGCCGCCCATCATCTTCTTGATGGTGGGCGTGAGTGCCAGCAACACCAGCGCCATCACGGTGGTTATGGCGAAGAGGCCCCCGAACAGGGTGGCCGGCGGCAGCCGATCACTGAACCCGCCCGCGAAGCCCGCCAGCATGTTGCCCGCTCCGATAGCAAAGAAGAAGACGCCCATCATCACTCCCGCGTAGCGCGCGGGAGCCAGTTTGGAGACAGTGCTGAGCCCCACCGGGGAGAGACAGAGTTCGCCGATGGTGTGCAGGAGATACGTGCCAACCAGCCACCAGGGGGCCACTCGGAGGGAGGGCTCGGCGGTGTAGGCGAGGCTCGGTGGCACCAGAAGCAGCATGCCCGCGCCCACGAAGAGCAGGCCCAGGGCGAACTTCACCGGGCTGCTCGGCTCCTTCTCACCCAGCCTGACCCACATCCAGCTGAACAGGGGGGCGAGCAGCAGCAACCAGGTGGAGTTCACGCTCTGGAACCAGCTCGATGGGAAGGCCCACCCCGCGACCGAGTTGCGGGTGCGCTCGTCGGCGAACAGGTTGAGGGTGGTGCCGGCCTGCTCGAACACGAAGAAGAAGGCCATGATGAACACCATCAGTATGGCGACCACCCACAGGCGCTGCCGCTCTTCGTGGGTGAGGGGTACCTGAGCGACGGCGTCTCCTTGCGGGGTCACGCGCGCGCCGGCCCGAAGCCCCACCTCGCCCAGAATCCCCTGGCGCAGCGTGTACTGCACGAGCCCGGCCACCATCGCGAGACCCGCGAGGCCGAAGGCGAAGCGCCAACCGTTCACGGTGCCGAGGCCCATGGCGCCCAGCGCGTTCACAACCGCCGGATCCTGAGCGATGAAGCCGAGGATCAGGGGAGCAATCAGGGCCCCGATGTTGATCCCCATGTAGTAGATGGAGAAACCCGCGTCCCGCCGGGAGTCGTTCTCGCCGTACAGCATGCCGACCAGCGAGGTGCAATTCGTTTTCAGGAGCCCGGTGCCGAAGGCGATGGCGACAAGACCGAGGTAGAAAAGGGGCCGGGGCCCGGACGCCAGGCCCAACTGGCCGAGCACGATCAGGATCCCGCCCAGTTGCACCGCCTTGCGGTAGCCCACGAACCGGTCCGCCACCCAGCCGCCGGGAATGCTCAGCGCGTATACCGAGAAGGTGTAGAAGGCGTAGATGGTCCCCGCCCACTCCTTGGAAAAGGCAAGCCCGCCGGCGTCTTCAGGGGCGACCATGTAGAGCATGAGCAGCGCCCGCATGCCGTAGTAGCTGAAGCGCTCCCACATCTCGGTGAAGAAGAGGGGGCTCAGTCCCTTGGGATGGGGACGCAGGGCGATCAGGCCGTAGACCACGAAGGCGATCCACAGGCCCACCGCCACAAACACGGGGGCGAAGGCTCCGAGATTCAAGGCCGCGACCACGGCGTGCAGACTGTTTCCATCCGTCCTCCAGAAAGAGGCAGCAGGATAGGTCCTCTAACTCCCGATCCGCAACCCCGCGGGAGACCTAGTGGGAGCGGTGGGTTCGAGCTAGGTTCTGCGCCCAGATATCCAGCGCGCGGAGGTCGGCGAAGGTGGTCGTACCCTTGAGGTTCTTCGGAGCGCCCGCCCCTCCGGCGACGAGTTCGATCTTCCTCGAGAGTTCGGACCTCAGCGTCGCGATCGCGGACGCCGCCTTCGCCGAGCCGGATGGCGAAACGGAGACACCGACCGCGGCGGCTTCGGTGCGGGTGGCGAGAGCGGCGATCTCCCCGAGGGGGACCTCGGTTCCAAGACTGAGTACCCGGAGACCCCGCGCGGAGAGGACGAGCGCCGCCATCTGAAGGCCCAGGCCGTGGGATTCACCGGGCATCGTGGCCAGGACGACGAGCGGACCGGTCGCCGTCTCCTCGAAACGCAGCCTCGCTCCGCGGAGCACATCCGAAATCCGCTCGGACGCGAAATGCTCATGGGCGATGTCGATGTCGCCCCTCTCCCAGGCCTCGCCGATCACTTCGAGACACGGAACGATACGGGTTTCAACGTAGGCGAGAGGGTCCTGCTGGGCCAGATCGCTGTGAAGCGATCGCATCAACCGGTCGGCGTCGAACCTGCGCACCACTTCGATGAACGCCGTGGCATCGAAGGGCAGGGCCTGACCCCGGGTCACGGGCTTCACCGGAACCGTGGCGAGGAGCGCTTCGAGCATGGCGTCGCTCGCGGGCACCACTTCGCCGGCCCGCAGGCCCCGCTCCAGGGCGGCGGCGATGCGCCGGATCCGCTCCACGTGCGCCACCGCGAACTGGCGATGCCCCGACGGCTTCCGCACCGACTTCGGGAAACCGTACCGCTGCTCCCATGTTCTCAGTGTCTCGATGGGCACGCCGGTGGCTCGTGACAGGCCTCCGATGGAGACGTAGGCGGTTTCCCCCGCTGGAGCTTGCTTCGTTCGCGGGTTTCCTGAGGCCATGAGGATGTGGGGGCATGGTACGGACCTTGAAGCTTGTTGTCAAGGTTTTGAGCAGTTTTAGGCGAGCGGGGGTCAGTGGCGTTTGGCGCGACGCGCCCACAGTGCGGTCTCCACGCGTAGGGCGATCCGATCGGTGACGGAACGATCTTCATAGGATGTCGCCCTTGCCCTGAAGGCGTGCCGGGAGAACGCCGATCGCTTGAGATGGGCGACGCTCTCCAGGAGTTCGTGTCCGAGGCCAATGTGTTTGGCGACGAAGGAGAGGCCCTCTTGAACCGGCGTGACCGCGTCGAAACGCTGCGTGACCTCGAGAAAACGGTCCGCTCGGAACTTGTCCTGGTTCCCACGCAGGATCATCGTCACGTCTGCGACCCATCGCACGTGGGGCATCCGGGTCCAGCGCACGCCGTGCACCAGGGCGTGGAGCAACTGGTCCTCGGGACACAGCGTCCGGGTTTCGGAGGTCCCGATGCGGAGCGCGGCGGCCTGCGACCAGAACGGCTCGTCATCGTCGTCGCGACGGGCGCTGGCGAGGACATGCCAGTGCAGGTCGAGGAGGGGCTCGTGGCGGCGGGCCGGGGAGAAGACGTGAGCGTGGTTCTTTTGCAGGTCGGCGGGGATCTCGGGCGCGCCGCGGGCCGCGCGCAGGCCGCCTGCCTGCAAGGCCGCAATCGCGCGGAACAGATCCTTCACCGGAACCAGGATGTCGAGATCGGAGACCGTCCGCAGGCCGGGCGAGGGATAGACGGACTCGCCCAGCGCGAGTCCCTTGAGGGCGAGGGTCGGCACCGCGGCCGCACGGAGAATCTCGAGGGAGGTCTCGGCGGATTGAGTGACGACTCGACGCTTCAGTTCGCACAGGGTGAGGAAGTGCGGGTTGTTCAAGACCCACGGATCCGAGGGCAGAAGCCGCTTCAGGTTCGCCATGAGCAGCGGGGCGATCCAGCCGATTCCCACTTCCTCCGGTGTTCCGGCGAAAGACAGTTTCTTCCACGCGGCGAGGGCGGCGTCTCCGTCGAGCAGGCTCGCCTGCAAGGCGAGCGTTTCGGACTCGGTGGGAAACGCCGTGACCGGGCGTCCGTGACTCATCTATGGGTTTGAGCGCCCGGCGGGCGCGTTCCTGCTGGACTGGTAAGCGATCCGGCCGTTCACGATCGTGTACAGGATCTGGGTCTTCAGAATGTCCTGGTCGGGGACGCTCAGAATGTCCTTCGACAAGACGGTGAGATCCGCCCACTTGCCCGGCGCGATGGTCCCACCGTTCTCTTCCGCGAACGACGCCCAATAGGCGTCCCTGGTGTACGAACGAAGTGCCTCTTTTCGGGTCAGTCTCTGATCCGGCTGATATCCGCCGGGGGGGATGCCGGCTTCGCTCTGACGGGTCACCGAAGCGTAGAAGGACTTGATCGGATCGACGTCTTCGACCGGCGCGTCCGTCCCGTTGACGAGGATGGCTCCGGACTTCTTCAGTTTCTGCCAGACGTAGGCGCCTTCCTTGACTCGGGCCTCCCCGAGCCGCTTGGAGGCCCACGGAAGATCCGACGTCCCGTGAATACCCTGGATCGAGGCGATCACACCGAGACGACCGAAGCGGGGAATGTCGGTCTCATCGAGGATCTGCGAGTGTTCGTCGCGAAAACGAACGTCCTTCTTCTCGGGGTGCGCCTTGAAGGCGGCTTCGAAAGCATCGAGAACGGTCTTGTTCCCGGCGTCGCCGATGGCGTGCACGTTCACCTGAAAACCGTTCTGGATCCCATAGAGCGCGGCCTCCCGCACCACCGCGGGATCGGTGACCCAGAGTCCGGTGTTGCCGGGATCGTCGATGTAGGGTTCGATGAGTTTCGCGCCGCGCGAGCCCAGCGCGCCGTCGATCGAAAGTTTGAGGGAACGCACGGTGAGGAACGAATCGGGACCTCCGGGTTGCGGGGCGCCGAAGCGCTTGAGGTTGTCGAGGCCCCGGATCATCGCGTAGAGGCGAACGCCGAGCTGGCCTTTCTGTTCGAGCTCACGGTACAGCGCGATCGTCCGCAGGTCCGCCCCCGCATCGTCAAAGTACGTGATGCCCTTGGCAAGGCATTCCTCGGTGGCGAGCCGGATCGCCTCGCGAATGTCCGGTTCGGTCGGCGGCGGCGGCTGGATCAGTCGTTGCGCCGTATCCACGAAGACGCCGGTGGCGTGGCCCTGCTCGTCACGGATGATGTCCCCGCCCGAGGGCGCCTTGGTGTCCGCGCCGATCTTCATGAGGGACATCGCGAGCGCGTTCGCGAAGCCCGCGTGTCCGTCGGCGCGGACGAGATAGACCGGATTGTCCGGAGAAACCGCGGAGAGAGCATCGTGCGGCGGGAAGCCGCGTACCATCCGCGAAGGGTTCTTCTCCCACTTCCCTTCGTGCCAGCCGCGACCCACGACCCAGGAACCCTTCGGCCGATCCTTGACCGCGGCCGCCACCCTCGCTATGACCTCGTCCCAGCTCTTCGTCCCCACGAGGTTGAGACTCATCCGGGCCTGACCCATGCCGACGAAGTGACCGTGACTCTCTTTAAGGCCGGGCACGACGGTGGCGCCACCCAGATCGAGCACACGAGTGGAGGCGCCTTTCTGAGCGAGCAGGTCCTTCGAAGAACCCACCGCGGTGATTCGCCCGCCGGTAATGGCAACGGCCTCGGCGCGCGGGCGCGCTTCGTCCATGGTGTGCACCGTGGCGTTGATGAGGATGTGGTCGGGGGATCCCGGAGGGGTCTGAGCGGCGGCGATCAGCAGAAAGAGGGCGTGGGTGGTCAGGGACATGAAGGGATCCTACCCACATCTGAGAAAATCGGAGGAAGCGTCCGG
>JANNJB010000472.1:0-2349 GCA_031405615.1 Vicinamibacteria bacterium
CCGCCGCGTCGTAGTAGCGGGCCCGCAGCTCGGGAGCATGGATCTTCGAATAATCGCAGCCGACGTCATAGAGAATTCGGCCGTTCGCGGTCTCGATGAGGTAGGCCAGGATCGGGGCGTCGATCATGGTTCCCTCGCCCCGCTTGAAGGTCGAGATCGACTTGTCGTAGCGGTGGGTCGCGGTGAGCAGCGGCCAGAACTTTCGAACTTCGGTCATCCGTGGAGCCGCGCGTTGCCGCCGGGGAGCATGACCGACGATATCAAGCGACTGCGCGACGGTCGCCGCCGCCTCGCCGCGGGGTTCGGCGATAAGCTTCGTCCCCGATCATGACCACGACCACCGCCACCGGCGAAATCCAACGCCGCCTCGCCGCGGGTGAACGCGATTTCCAGGGCGCGAGCCTTTCCGGTGTGAACCTCCGGGCCGCCAATCTGATCGGCGCCAACCTTTCCGGGGCCAGCCTGCGTGGCGCGAACCTGCACGGGGCCGACCTGCGTAACGCCAAGCTCATGCGCACCGACTTGAGCATGGCTGACCTCGGCATGACCGACTTCGGGTGCGCCGACCTCAACGGCGCCGATTTCCGCGGCGCGAATCTCAAGGGCGCCAACTTCAACGGGGCGCTCCTCGACGGGGCCAACCTTCGCAATGCCGACCTGCACGGCGGCGATCTGCGCACCGCCAAGCTCGTCCGCGTCGACCTGAGCCGCGCCGACCTTCGGGTGACGAACCTTTCGAAGGTCGACCTCCGCGGCTCCGACCTGCGCGGAGCGGATCTCACCGGCGCCAATCTGAAGGAGTCGAGCCTCATGAGCGCCTCGTTGCTCGAGGCCGATCTGCGCGACGCCGACCTTTTCGGAGTGAACCTGCGCGGCGCGAATCTGACCGACACCCGCCTCGAGGGAGCGAATCTCACGGACGCGGTGGCCGGGGGCACCGTCTTCGCCGACCTCGACCTGCGTCCGGTGAAGGGCCTCGAAACGCTCCGGCACATTTCGCCGTCGACGCTGGGCACCGACACCTTGAGCCGTTCCCGCGGAAAGATCCCCGAAGCCTTCCTGCGCGGTTGCGGTCTTTCGCCCGTCGAGGTTCTGGAAACCCGGCACCACGATCCCTCTTTGTCGAAGGAAGCCGCCGCCGCCCTCCAGAAGCAGATCGAGGCCCTGCGGGCCAAGAGCCGCACCCAAAGACGTCGTGTGCTGATCTCGCACTCGCAGCAGGACGACCCCTTCGTGGAAGAGTTGCGACGCCTGCTTCAGGCGCGCGACATCTACAGCTGGGTCGCGGCCCACGAACTCAAGGGCACACTTCGCGAGCGTCAATCGAAGCTCGCCATTCAGCACGACGTGAGCCTCCTGCTCGTGCTCTCGCAGCACTCCGTTCAGAGCGACTGGGCGGAGCATGAGGTGCGTCTCGCCCGCAAGATCGAGAAGGATCTCGGGGAGGCCGTGCTCACACCGATCAGCCTCGACGATTCCTGGAAGACGCCCGTGTGGCAGGGCCGGATTCTCGAGCAGATCGCGGCCGAGAAAGTCCCCACGTTCGCCGGCTGGAAGGACCCGGCCGCGATGTCGAAGCAGGTCGAGAAACTGCTCGAGGCCCTCGCTCTGTTCGAGTGACCGGGAACGCGCGCTCAGGAGAGCGTGCGGATGTCGATCGCCTCATTGCGCGGCCGGCGGAAGAACAGCCAGTCGCCGCTCGAGTGGGAGGTCCAGGCCTGAATGAACTCCCAGCCCTCGGCGTGCATTGCGAAGGCCTTCGCGACCTCGACGTTACCGACGACCGATACCGCGTCGTACTCCCAATTCGGATCTTGCATGGAGCCTCCAGAATGAACGGGGCAACGGTACGCTGAACCGCCGGGCTCGCGCAAGGCCCGCTCGCCGGCCCGCGCCTATTCCCCCGCGAAGTCCTTCACGGCCTTGACGAGGTCGGTGCGAGCGACCTCGAACTGGCCGGGCCGAAGCTGCCGCCACTGAGTGCGGTCCTTTTGGAACGCACCCGCGGCCGCGGCCCCGGCTTCGAGATCCTTGAGCGTCACGGCGCCTCTCGCCTTCTCGTCCGACCCGTAGATGACGACGAGGGGGATGCCGCACTTGTCCGCGTATTTGATCTGCTTGCCGAGGCCCTTCTCCGCGCCGAGGTACATCTCGGCGGGCACGCCGGCCCGGCGCAGTTCGTACGTCATGGCCAGATAGTCGTCGGTCAGGGCCGGGTCGATGGTGGTGACGAGAACGTGCGCGGTGGCCCGGCGTTTCCCGGTGCGGCCGAGTTTGATGAGGGCGGCGAGCAGCCGGTCGACGCCGATGGACGCCCCGGTCGCGGGCACGCGTTCGCCGAGGAAACGC
>JANNJB010000473.1:0-7696 GCA_031405615.1 Vicinamibacteria bacterium
TCGCGCCAGCCTTTCCGCGCAGTAGGAATTGAGACTCTTCCCTGCCGCCCTGGCCTTGAGCGCGAGGGCTTGGTGGACCGGCGCCGGCACGCGGAGAAGGAACCGACCGCTGTACGAGGTGGAGCCTTCGGGAGACGGGAGGACGATTCCCTCTGCGTCTCTCAGTCGAATCCAGTCCTCCACAATTCGCTTCAACTGCTTCAGGACGCTTGCCTCCGAAGCACCGTGGCAGCAGGGCCCGATGAGCGGCGGCGCGCTCCCGACGAAACAGCGATCTTCCGGGCTCCACTCCACAATTCGCAGATAGTCGCGAGAGACCGCCTTCTTTTCACGTTTCACTTTCGTCCTCCTTCTGCCAACCGAGCGGCGGCGATGCGCTGCGCCACTTCCTGCTCCTGGTAGCGCTTCGCGTCGTCGCCCGGACGTCCCGAAAGGGTGACGCGGATGCCGGCAGGATGCAGGAAGTTGCGGTGAGAGCCTTTGCCGCCCCGGTCCACGAATCCCACGCGCACCAGGTCGCTCACAAGCTCGCGTAGCTTTCGCGGCACCGAGCGATGGTACCACAGTGATACTACGCCGCCCGCCCTCGCATCGCGGAGCAGGGTGGTTGGGCGAGGGGGTTGCTTCGTCGGAATCCAACCGTTCCCCTCCTCGCAATGACGTAGTGTGATTCAGGGACGAACGCGCGGCGTTGGCAGTGCGGCGGAAGCGACGAGGGCCTGCTTGTGAGCCTGGCTCGGTCGGTCTTCCCTGCCCGGGCCTTGAGTTTCGCGTCGATGAAGTCCGGGTGCGGGACGTGCAGCAGCCCCGCGATCTTGCGGACCATGTGCTCCTCGTGCGCGTCCTTCGCGCCGTCCGCGAAAGCGACGAGCCAGAGCAGTTCGACCACGCGCTTCTTCTGGTCGGCGTCGAAAGCGCTGTCGACTTGAGAAGTGAACTCATACAGCGACCCGGCGGCGTGCGACTGCTCTTCGGCGAGACGCATGACCTCGGCGGTCTCTTCGGCACTCAGGTTGAAAGTCCCCTGAAGGGCGGCCCGCATGACGGTGCGTTCGGACTCTTCGATCTTGTGGTCGGCGCGGACGATCTCGAACAGCAGCACACCCGCGGCAAGGCGGAGGGCCTTCTCTCTCAACTCCCTTGAGTGGCCCGCGGCGGGAGCGACCTGCGACTGGAAGAACGACTTCAGGGCATCAATCATGCGCCCCGAAGGCTACACCGGCAGCGTGTAGTCGAACCTGTAGGAGTGCTTCGAGCCCTCGATGATGATCTCCATCTTGCCGGACAGGCCGACGAGCCCTCCGGTGCCCGAGTCGGGAATGACCACGATGTTCATGCGGAAGTCGCCCTCCTGCTTCATCGTGGCGTGATGGAGCAGGGTGAAGGTCCCGCTGCGGCCCTTGATGGACGCGGTCACGATTTCAACCGCCACGTATCCGGCGGACCCCTTCACTTGCGTACCCGCGGTCATCATCTCGCCCTTGCTCGTGCCCTCGATGTCCCCCTTGAACGTCTTGTCGATCGACATCCGGCCGACCGCCACGCCGGGAACCTTCTCGTCCTCGGGAAGGGGCTTCACCTTCACCTCGAACGTGCCGGTTGCCTGTGAGGTCATGGGGGTTCCTTTCGTGGGGACGACGGCCTTGGGGGCCTGAGCGTGAACGGGCGAGGTCGCCGCGAAGAGCGAGGCCGCTAACACCGCGGCAAGAGTGGATTCTGGCTTCATTCGCGGATGGTAGCGCGTCAGGCCTCCGATCACCGATAGACGAGACAACCGAGCACTTCGAGTTCCTCGAACCACGGGAGGTCCGGGAGCGTCGGCGTCCAGCGCAGGTCCAGCTTCTCGAGGCGTGGCAAGCGTGCGAGCGACGCCGGGAGGTCGACGAGGGGATTCCCGCGCAGGTCGATGACGCGGAGATCCCCGAGTTGACCGATCGCATCCGGAAGCGTGGTCAGCCGGTTGTTGCGGAGATACAGCTCGCGAAGCCCGGTCAGTCGGCCCACGGAGGCGGGGATCTCACCGAGCTGATTGTCGGTGGCGCGAAGTTCCTTGAGGCCGGTCATTCCGGATACCGCCTCCGGCCAGATCGCGAACGCGTTCTCGCTGATGTTGAGGTATCGAAGACGCGACAAGCGCGCGAGGCTCGCGGGCAGCGCGGTCAGACGGTTGTCGTGAAGGTAGAGAAAGCGATCGAGCTGTTCGAGCTCGCCAAGGGCATCCGGAAGTTCGGCGATCAGATTGTGACCCACATCGAGGGTGCGAAGCCTTACGAGACGCGCGATGGCTTCGGGCAGCGCCTTCAGTCCGTTGTCGGCCAGGATCAGGGTTTCGACATCCACGGCCTGGAAGACGTAATCCGGCGCCACCCCTAGTTGCTGCTTCCATAGGTCGAGCCGCTTCAACGACCCATCCAGAAAAGGGCGAAAGAGGCGACAAAGAAGACGCCGCCGACCACCCGAGTGAAGACCTCGCCAACGCGGCTCGGGGGGCCGGCATCGAGGGTTGCCGTCGAGGGCGATGCGGGGTCGTAGAGGACGGTGACTTTCTGCCCGTCCTCACATTGGTAGCCCGCAGTGACCGCGTACTCGTGACCGTCGCGAGCCTTGAATATTGCTTTCCCGGGGGGCGGGTCCTCGGCCTCCTCGATCCCTCTGTACTGCCGCAGGCTCAGATCGAAGTACTCCTTGGGCGCCTGGATCGTTCCTTGAGCGCGGGCCGCGCGGAAGAGCCATGCTTCCCGGCGAAGCCTCGCGTGCCGGAGCGACCGCGAGATCGCGAGGGCGATCAGACCAAGGGCGAACAGGAGTGCTATGGACATCGCCTCAAGACTATTAGAGATCCGGTTTGCTATTTCTTCTAGTTTTGTAGGAGTATTAGTCATGGCGAAGAGCGAACGGCCCGGACCCTTCGAGGAAATCGTGCTTCTCGCGGTGGCCAGACTCGGCGATGAGGGCTATGGCGTCACCATCCTGCGCGAGATCGAACAGTGCACCGGTGACGAGCCGGCGCTCGGCGCGATCTACGCCACCCTCGAACGCCTGGAGACCCGCGGATGGGTGACGTCGTATCAGGGCGAGGCCTCGCCCGTTCGCGGCGGCCGGGCGAGACGGCACTACAAGCTGACCGCCGCCGGATCGCGCTCGCTCGAGGCCAGCCGCAAAACGTTCGACCGGCTCTGGGACGGTCTCGCACTGGGCCGAGGCGCGCGATCATGAAGGATCAACCGTCGGCGCCTCCTCGCTTCGCCCTCCGCCTCCTGGAATGGACCGCCCCCGATTCCGATCTCGACTGCATGCGGGGCGATCTCGAAGAAGAGTTCGAGCGACGTCGCGTTCGCAGCGCCACGCAGGCGCGGCTCTGGTACTGGCGGCAGGTCCTCCGCTCGACGCCCGTGAATCTGCGAAGACGGCATATCGAAGACAACGCCTGGCAACGGGCCCATCCCAATCACCACGAGGGCGATACGAAAATGACTTCCTTCCTTCACGATCTCCGCTTCGCCTGGCGCTCGGTCGCGCGCAACAAGCGGCTCGCCGCCACCATCGTGGCGACCCTGGCCCTCGGCATCGCCACCACCACCGTGATCTTCAGCGTCATTGATGGAGTCGTGCTGAGTCCTTTCCCCTTCCCTGAGCCCGACCGGCTGGTGGGTGTGGGCAGCGCGTTTCCGAAGCTTCAGCAGGACGTCACGTTCTGGGAGAACCTCTCCCCCGCCGAGTACGTCGACCTCCGCGAAGGCAGCCGGACGCTCACCGACATCGTGGCCTGGGACATGGGCAATCGTCAGATCTCCGAGGGCGGCGCCACCGAAAACGCCTTCAGCGCGTTCTGGTGGGGCGACGCTCTAAAGACGCTCGGCGTCAAGGCCGCGGTCGGCCGCGGTTTCACCGACGACGAGGTGAAGGCGGGTCGGAAGGTCGCGCTGGTCAGCCACCGCTTCTGGACGAACCGCATGGGCGCGGATCCGAGTCGCGTGGGTTCGTCACTCATTGTGAATGGCGAGGTCTACACGCTCGTGGGAGTCCTCCCGCAACGGACCCTGATCTACGGGACCGACCTCTGGCTCACCATGCCGGTCGGACCGGACGCGTACCCGCGGGGTCGAAGACAATTCCAGGTCCTCGGCCGCATCGCCCCGGGAAAGGCGATCGAAGACGTGAATGCCGAACTCCAGCTGATCGCAGCGCGCACCGACACCCAGTTCCGCTCCGCCCAGCCCGAGTACGAGAAGTGGCGGTTGGAGGCGCGATCGTTCGTGGACATCAATGTCGGCATGATGAGGCCGGTGGCGGCGGTCCTCTTCTTCGCCGCCCTGTTTGTGCTCGCGATCGCGTGCGTCAATGTCGCAAGCCTGCTGCTGGCGCGCGCCATGGAACGCAGCCGCGAGATGGCGATGCGGGTGACCCTTGGGGCGAGGCGCGGTCAGATCCTCCGGCAGCTCGTCTGCGAAAGCACATTGCACGCGCTCCTCGGCGCCATTGCCGGAACGATTCTCGCCACCCAGGGCGTGAGCGCACTGCAGTACGCGCTGTCGCGCGTCACCGTGCCGATCCCGGGCGCGATCTCTCTTTCCCTCCGGGTGCTCAGCGTGACGCTTCTCGTCTCCGTGATCTCGGGCTTCCTGTTCGGTCTCGCTCCGGCGCTCTACACCCTCCGTCGCGACACTCAGTCGGCTCTTCGCGCCCAAGGCTCCACATCGACGGGCGGCGGTCGTCGTCTCCGCGCTCATCGTTGGTTCGTCGGCTTCCAGATGGCCTTCGCGGCCCTGCTCGTCGCGTGCAGCGGCCTTCTCGTGCGAAGCCTGATGCAGTTGCGGTCGGTCGAGCCCGGCGTCGCCGCGACCGAAATCCTCGCCTTCCGGACCACGCTCCCCACCGAGCGCTACTCTGACCCCGCGGCCTTCCAGCGCTTCTTCGAAACCATCGAGACGAATCTCGCTTCGCTCCCGGGGGTTGCGAGCGTGGCCCTCGCCACCCAGACGCCCCCCACCTACTTCTCGACCATGTCGTTCCTTATCGAAGGTCGGGAGGTCGCAGAAGAGGGCGCGCTCAAGAACGCGTTTTTCACCGCGGTCTCGCCCAACTACTTCGCGACCATGGGCATCCCGCTCGTGAGCGGACGGGGCCTGGCCTCCGCCGATATTCAAGGCGCGCCTGCGGTCGCGGTTCTCAATGAGTTCGCTGCGAAACGCTATTTCCCCAATGGCAGTGCGATCGGACAGCAACTCCGCTTCGGCAAGAAGGGCGAGGGACCGCTCGCGGAGGTGGTGGGTGTGGTTGCGTCGATGAAAAACCGGGGACTCGATCGACCGGAAGCGCCCGAGATCTTCGTGAGCCTCGCGCAAGTGGGCTTCTCGAATCAGCTGATGACCGTGGTTCGCGCAACCGGCGACCCTCTGAACCTCGTCCCCCCGGTCGGCGAGGCCGTGAAACAACTCGATCCTGCTCAACCCATCTACCAGGTTCAGACGGTCGAGCAGGGGTTCGCGAGCCAGGGTCTGCAACGCCGCATCGCAACCGTAGCGCTTCTGGTTTTCTCTCTGTTCGCGCTGTTCCTGGCCTCGGCCGGCGTCTACTCGGTGGCCTCGTACGCAGCAGCCGCGCGCACCCGCGAGATCGGCGTGCGCATGGCGATCGGCGCGACCGCACGAGACGTCCGCAGGATGGTGGCGAGGCAGGCGCTCACTCCGGTGACGATCGGCGCCATCGCCGGCCTCACCTGCGCGGTGGCCGCGGGAAAGGGGATGGGGCGACTGCTCTTCCAGGTGGAGGGTTACGATCCCGTGGCTCTGCTCTCCTCGCTGGTGGTTCTCGCCATCGTGGCGCTGTTCGCCGCCGACGGCCCGGCGCGGCGCGCGAGCCGGACCAATCCCGTCTCCGCCCTCGGCAGCGAGTAGCTGGTCCTTTTCAGGCGTAGGATCCATGGCCATCATGGCCGCGAAAATCGTCGACATCAAGGCGTACCTGGCTGCGCTCAGCCCCGAACAGCGGAAGGGTCTCGAGACGATTCGAAAGACCATCCGCGCGGTCGCTCCAACGCTCGAGGACAACTTCAGCTACGGCATCCCCGGTTTCAAGCTGAATGGACGATCCTTCCTCTGGTGCGCGGCCTGGGCGAGGCACTACTCGATCTATCCGATCAACGCCGCGATGCGGGACATCCTCGCCGCCGAGTCGAAAAAGTACGAGACCAGCAAAGGCACGGTGCGTTTCCCGGCCGACGAACGCCTGCCCGTGATCCTGATCAGAAAGCTCGTGAGGGCAAGACTCGCAGAGGCCTAGCGTAGGCCGAATTCACTTCGGCCGGAGCGCGGGGGTTTGGGGGGGCTGAGCACTTTGCGGCCCCCCAACTCAAGGAGGAAGCTAGCTAGCGACGCGCGGCCGGCTTGCGGGGCACGATCTTCGAAGGGACCCGCATCACGGAAGGCGCCTTCGGACGTCGGGCTTCCTTCGGGCGGAGACGATCCGCCACCCGCCATGCGAGCCACACCCACGCGGCATCGCCCGGATGACTCGCGATCCGGCTCACGTTCGGCCAGAAAGCCACGAGCACGGTGTTCGAGGTGACGACACTCTGCGCGGTCTGGGTGCTGGCGGCGGCGATGGTCATGAGGATCAGCGATGTCGTCACCACGCAGAAGGCCGCTACGAGCACGGTGTATCGCTCCGGCGCCTCGCACCAGCGATTGAGCAGGAGGCCCACCGCGAAGAGCGTCAGGTACCACGCGGCAAGCGCCACCGACCAGCTTGGCGAGAAGACGCTGGACAGGACCAGTATGACCAATGCTGCGAACATGGTGATGACCACATTCCGCCCCGCGGCGGCGGGCGGTCGTCTCCTCTCCGCACCGCCCACCAGGCGTCCGAGGAACACGAGGAGGGCGGTCGCGACGGCGGTGCGCAGCAATGTCCCGATGGGAGTCGCCTTCCCCTCCGGGGCCGCGAACATCGACGCCAGCGCGACCAGGGCTATCGCCGCGGAAACCGAAAGGGCCTTCACCATCGCTCCAAGTCTAGCCGTGCCGGAGAACACGCAACCTGAACGTAGGATGTTCCGGGTGATGAGTGACACCAAGCCAGACGCGGGCTCACGACTCGTAACCGCCACGCTCATCGTGGCGGGCATCATCCATCTGGTTCCCATTACCGGCGCTCTGGGCGCAGATCGGCTGGCCGGGCTTTACGGCTTTCCCATGGCGGAGCCCAACCTGGTCATCCTGATGCGGCATCGCGCCGTGCTCTTCGGCCTCCTGGGCGCCTTCATGGTGTACGCCGCGTTCCGGCCCGCCTTGCAACTTCTGGCTTTCGTCGCCGGTTTCGTCAGCGTGGTCTCGTTCTTCTGGATCGCCTGGTCCGTGGGCGGCTACAACGACAGGGTCGGCCGCATCGTGGCCGGTGACATCGTGGCCCTCGTCAGTCTTGTGATCGGGGTCATCGTCCGCGGAAGGCCGCGATGAAGCTCGCGCTCTACAACGAACTCGTCCCCTGGTATCGCCTTCTCGACCCCACCGAGGAACACCGCGATGAGGCGGAGGCCTTCACGGCGGCCTTCACAAGCGCGGTCCAGGGTCCCTGCGCCACCCTTCTCGAACTCGGCTCGGGTGCTGGGAAAAACGCCGTTCACATGAAGCAGCGTTTTAACTGCAACCACGCCGATCCGTACGAGCCGCAGGTCGGTTTGTGGCGCGAAATCAAT
>JANNJB010000474.1:0-1797 GCA_031405615.1 Vicinamibacteria bacterium
GTCGATGGTGGTGACGAGAACGTGCGCGGTGGCCCGGCGTTTCCCGGTGCGGCCGAGTTTGATGAGGGCGGCGAGCAGCCGGTCGACGCCGATGGACGCCCCGGTCGCGGGCACGCGTTCGCCGAGGAAACGCATCACCAGGTCGTCGTAGCGCCCCCCACCGAAAACCGAGCCGAACTCCGGTGCGTCGAGAAGGACCGCTTCGAAGACCGGGCCGGTGTAGTAGGCGAGCCCTCGAGCGATGCTGAGGTCGATGACCGCGCGGTCTTCGTGATAACCAAGCGATGCGAGGTGTCCCGAGATCCGCGAGAGCGGGTCGATCGCCTCGGCCGAACCTTCGACGGCCGCGAACACGTCCCGCAGGCCGGCGAGGATCTCGTCGCGCGTGGCTCCCTGGATCGCGAGGAACTTCTCGATGAGCGCCACCTGCTCGATCTTCAGGCCCACGCCAGGGATGGTGTCGCCGGATTCATCCTTGTAGCCGGTGGTGAGTTCCTTCCGGATCTTCTCGATGCCGATCTTGTCCAGCTTGTCGAGCACGCGGAACACATCCGCGGCGAGCCCCGGATCGATCCCGGCCAGCGGCATGAGCAGATTCAGGACGCGGCGGCTCGAGAAACGAACCCGGAACGGCCCGCAGGCCAGGGCGGTGAGGGTGTCGCACATACCCGCGATGATCTCGGTGTCCGCGATCTCGGATGGCACGCCCACGGAATCGAGGTCGAACTGCGTGAACTCGCGGAATCGCCCCGGCCCCGGTTTGTCGGCCCGCCACACCGGCCCCACCTGATAGCGACGGAATGGGCGCGGCAACTCCGGATACTGAGCAATGAGGCGCGAGAGTGGAACCGTGAGGTCGAAGCGAAGGCCGAGCGGGTCGTCTTCGGGGCCTTGAACGCGGAAGATCGAAGCCGAAGCCTCAGCGCCGCCCGAGCCGGACAATACGCGCAGATGCTCGATTGCGGGCGTGCTGATCGGGACGAAGCCGTAGAGCTCGTAGACGCTCTGAATCGTCGCGATCATCTTCTGGCGGGCGATCATCTCCGCCGGAAGGAGATCGCGGAGGCCGCGGGCGAGCGCGGCTTGGACAGGTTCCATGGGGGTAGAGGGTTCTTGGAGGGCCAGATTCCTGAGTGGCTCCGCTTCGCGGACCCACTCCAGAGCAAAGTCGCTCGCTGCGCTCGCTCGTTTGTCACTCCGGCACCTTGGAGTGGTACAGACGCCCGGGATCGAACCGGGGACCTCCTGATCCACAATCAGTGCAGGTCACGAGAGAACAGATCGGAACTAATCGGACGACATTTCTACATCTTCTGTGGCTTGCGGAGCTTATCTCAGACTTCGGCGCTAACGCGTTCACCGCGCGTGAGATGCCCGAACGCACCGTTTTTTCGGGCCTCCGGTCCCCACGTGGCCCCCCGCACCCAGCCGCGTTGCCAAGCACAGAGTTCAGTTTGCCAAATTGCGCAAGTTTCACTTCGCGTCTCCACTGGCCACGCGGAACGACGTGCGCCGCAACGAGTCCAGCCAGTCCGCCCAAGCCTGCAGGGCTTCACGCTTCGCGGTGAGGTGCTGGGCAAGCGCGTAGCGGCTCGTCACCCCGCGGCCGCGGGAGTGGCCGAGGATCGACGCTGTGACCGTCTCCGTCACCGTGAGCTGCATCACCCCGGAAAATTCCAGCCCGTCCGCCTCCTCATGCGCGCCCACGATCTCCAGCCCGCGCACGATCGGCATCCGCTGCTTCTCCCACACGTTTGGCTTGAATTGCCCGGGGTCCGCGCTCCCGCCATGCGTGCC
>JANNJB010000475.1:0-8661 GCA_031405615.1 Vicinamibacteria bacterium
GTTCGTCGGCCAGACCATCACCCTCGTCCAGCAGAAAATGATGAACAACCAGACGGTGGAGGAGTCGGTCGAGGCAAAGCTCCTCTCGAACAACAACGGCACGGTGTGGGAGATCGGCGGGAAGATCGTGGTGAGCCCGGCGTACACGAGGATGGTGTTTCCAAACGTGCCTGGGAATCTGATCGCGAGGCCGACCCTCGTGTGGCAGATCGGCGCGCCCGCCGCGGGGAAGCGGAAGATCGAGGCTTCCTACATCACGGGCGGGATGCAGTGGAGCGCCGACTACGTCCTTTCCCTCGACGCCGCCGAGGAGAAGGCCGGCCTTCAGGGCTGGGTGACGATCAACAACCACTCCGGCGCTTCGTACGAGAACGCGAAGCTCAAGCTCGTCGCGGGCGACGTGCACAAGGCCGAGGCGGACAGATTGCCTTCAGCCCCCCAGTCAAAGATGGACATGGCTTACGCCGCGGGGGCTCCTGCCTTCGCCGAAGAGGGATTGTTCGAGTACCACCTCTACACCCTCGACCGACCCTCGACCATCAAGAACGCGCAGACGAAGCAGATTCAGCTTCTCTCGGCCGAAGGCATCGGCATCACCAAGGACTACGTTCTGAACGGCGGCACGCACTACTTCCAGTCGGTGTGGTCCGGCCCGCCCGCCAAGGAGAAGATCGCGGTGTTCATCGCTTTCAAGAACACCGAGGCCACGCCGGGCCTGGGGCAGCCGATGCCCAAGGGCATCATCCGCGTCTTCAAGAAAGACCGGTCGGGTTCGCCCCAGTTGATTGGCGAGGACAACATCGATCACACGCCGCGGAACGAGGAAGTGAAGCTCGAACTCGGCAACGCCTTCGACATCGTGGCCGAACGCCGGCAGACCGACTTCCGGCATCTCACCACTCGACCGCCCACGACTTTCGAGTCGGCGCACGAGATCAGGATCCGGAACCAGAAGGACACCGCGGTGACCGTGCGTGTCGTCGAGCCGATCGGCGGGGAGTGGGCGATGATCTCGACCTCTCACCCGAACCGCAAGACCGCGGCGTTCGAGTCGCAGTGGGAGATCCCTGTTCCCGCGGGCGGCGAGACGGTCCTGACCTACCGGGTGCGCGTCAAGTATTGATCGCGCGTCTCACGTCAGCGCTTCGCGGAGCTTCTTCAAGCCAGTGCGCATCCTGGTCTTGACCGTGCCGAGCGGCAGGTTCAAACGTTCAGCGATTTCCGTCTGAGACAGTCCCTGCCAGTACGCGAGTTCCAGAAGTTCCCGCTGGTCCTGGGGCAGCTCGCTCAAAGCGCCCTTCGCCGCCCAGGTCGACATATCGTCCGTCGCGGTTCGCGCCTCGAGCTCATGAGCCTCGGCGATCGCGGTCTCTCGCCGCGTTGTCTTCCGCCGCCAGCGGTCGAGCGATCGCGATCGCACCATGATCGAGAGCCAGGCGAGCACGGTGCCGCGCCGCGCGTCGAAGCGGTCGGCCTGCCGAAAGGCCTGGACGAAGATCTCCTGAACCACGTCCTCCGCTTCTTCCGGCGCGCGCACGATGCGCAGGGCGAGCGATTTCATACGACCAGCATGGCGGTCGAAGAGTTCGCCCAGGCTCGCGGCGTCTCCGGCGGCCGCGGATTTCACCAGATCAGCGTCGCTCGGGCTGCTCATGTTCTTCGCCCAATCGTAGCCGAGCGAGGCGGGCCCGCAATCCGGTAGCCCGTTCGTGTGCGTAGAGACAGTACGGCTCATAGAATCGGAGAGCCTTCCCGCGCCATGACGACCTCAACCGAAACTGAAACCGCAAGCGACGATCGCGAGATGGCCCGCGTTCTTACCCAAGCGGTGGTGGGCGAGTTGCCGGTTTCCGCCACCAGCGCCGGGACCCGGGTTCAACTCATGGATCTGCTCGAGGTTCCGCGCAGTCCGATTGATCGTTCGGCTTATCCCTGGCTCGATGTCGGCCCAGGCCTGAAGGTTCACGTGGTTTCCGCGGACGCGGCGCGTGGCGTCAAACGGTGTCTGGTGTGGGGCGCCCCGGGCGCTTCCACCGTCCGGCATGGGCATGGGGGAGACGAAGTCATCCTGGTTCTCGAGGGTCGGCTCAAGGACGACCGCGGGGCCTACGGTCCCGGCCAGATCTGCCGGTCGCGGCCCGGCGATGTGCATCAGGAACAGGTGATGGGGAGCGAGGATTGCATCTGCTTCGTTGTGTACTACGGCGATCTGATTCCCGTTTAGCATTGCGCTCCCTTTTCAGGAGCAAAGCACCCCGTGTCCAACTCGCCGATCCGGAAAATCCAGGCCGATAACCTTCCCAAACCCGTAGGTCCGTATTCGCCCGGGACCGCGTTCGACCGGCTGGTCTTTGTGTCCGGCCAGTCGGGACGCGACCCTCTCACCGGCCTCACCGCCGCCGGGGTCGAAGCCCAGACCGAGCAGACGCTGCGGAACATCGAGACCATCCTCAAGGCCGCGGGCACCGACCTCCAGCATGTCCTGCGCTGCGGCGTCTTCCTGATGGACATGACCGAATTCCCGAAGATGAACGTGGTCTACGAACGGGTGTTCGCAGGCCACAAGCCGGCCAGAACCACGGTCCAGGTCACCGGCCTCCCCGGCGACAGCTTGCGCGTGGAGATCGATTGCATCGCGGTACTGCCGGAGAAGGTCTGACTGACACCCTCTACCGCGCAGCTTTCGTCCTGCCGGTCACCGCTCCGCCGATCCGCGACGGCTTCGTAGCCGTTCACGACGGCGTGATCACCGGTGTTGGCCCGGCCGGAGCACGACCGCGCGGAACCGCGATGCAGGAGATCGACCTGGGCGATACGATCCTGCTCCCCGGCTTCACCAACGCGCACACGCATCTCGAACTCTCGCATCTTGAGGGTGCGGTTCCCGGCGACCGCGGTTTTGTTCCGTGGATCGAGGATCAGCTGCGCGTTCGCGCCGAGCGGCCCCCCGACGAGGCGCCGGCCGGTATTCGGCGCGCGATCGCGGCGCTTGAAGCCTCTGGCACGGCCGCGGTGGCGGATGTATCCAATTCGCTCGCCACCGTCGAGCCCCTCAGGCAGTCTGGCCTTCACGCGCTCGTGCTTCACGAGATCCTCGGGTTCGATCCGGCCCGGGCCGAAAGTGTGATGGATCAGACGAAGGCCGCTCGCGCGGCTTCGGCGAGGGCGACGGGATCGGCATCCGACGCTTCCCGCGTGCGCATCGAGGTGGCGGCTCATGCTCCGCACTCCCTTTCGCCCGCTCTCTTCAAGCTTCTCGTTGATGACGGGGGAGTGCGTTCGATCCACGTGGCCGAATCCCGATCCGAGGACGATTTTCTGCGTGATGGCGACGGGGTGTGGCGCGAGTTCCTCGACCGCAGAGTCGGCCCGATTCCATTCGACGCGCCAAACGCCTCCCCGGTGCGCTACCTCGATGGGCTCGGCGTCCTGACTCCCGGACTCCTCGCCGTCCATTGTGTTCGGGTGGATGAAGAAGACGCGAAGATCCTGGCGGCCCGCGGTGCGGTCGCGGTGCTTTGCCCGCGCAGCAACGAGTTTCTCGGGAATGGCGTTCCCCCCCTCGCCATGCTCCTCGGCAATGGCGTGCCGATCGCACTCGGCACCGACTCCCTCGCGAGTTGCCCGTCGCTCGACGTCCTCGAAGACGCGCGCTTGCTGGCCCGCAAGTTTCCCCGCGTGCCGAAGGGCGTGCTTCTTCATGCGTTGACCCGGGGCGGCGCCATTGCTCTTGGCTTCGATCCGCTTGGGTCGGTCCGGCCCGGCGCTCTCGCGAGACTCGCGGCTATTCCGTTCGCCGGCGCGCCCCCCGCGGATCCCGTTGCCTTCATCCTGAACGAATCGGCTCCCGCCCGAGGCCTCGCATGACCTCGTCCCTCGCGAGCAGGGTCATGACGTACGGCCGGATGATCAAGTTCTCCCATTCGATCTTCGCTCTGCCTTTCGCCCTCGCGGCGTTTTTCCTCGCCACCCTCCGCGAGGGCTTCGAACCCACGAAGCTTTTCTGGGTCGTGATCGCAATGGTGGGAGCGCGCAGCGCGGCGATGGGTTTCAACCGATGGCTCGACGCCGATATCGACGCCAGGAATCCGCGCACCGCCAACCGGGAGCTGCCCGCGGGGGCGCTGTCGAAAACGCAGGTCCTGATCTTCGTGATCCTCTCGAGCGCCGCGCTGGTTGGGGCGGCCTCGCAACTCAATCTGATGTGCCTTGTGCTCTCGCCTCTCGCCCTTGCCATAGTTTTCGGCTACTCGTTCACGAAACGATTCACGATGTTGTCCCACATGGTTCTCGGTCTCTCGCTCGCCATCGCACCGGTGGGC
The DNA here is from genome assembly GCA_031405615.1 of Vicinamibacteria bacterium. Classification (GTDB taxonomy): domain Bacteria; phylum Acidobacteriota; class Vicinamibacteria; order Fen-336; family JAGNNV01; genus JAGNNV01. Next base: position 4,323 of record JANNJB010000475.1, read on the forward strand.
GCGTGGCTCGCGGTGCGCGGACAGTTCGAGGTGACCCCCATCCCCATCGGCCTCGCCGTCCTGTTCTGGGTGGGCGGCTTCGACATCCTCTACTCGTGCCAGGACGTCGAGTTCGATTACAAGCACTCGTTGCACTCGATCCCCGTCCGCTTCGGCGTCCCGCGGGCGCTCGCAATCGCGAGAGCGGCGCATGTCCTGGCCATCGCCTTCCTCTTCGCGGTGGCGTTCGTCGAGCCTCTTCACTGGTCGTACTTCGCCGGGATGACGGTGATCGCGGCGTTGTTCGCCTACGAACACTCCCTGGTGAAGGCCGACGACCTCTCGAAGATCAATGCCGCGTTCTTCACGGTGAATGGCTGGATCGGCGTGCTGTACCTCGTCACGGTGGTTACCGCGGGGCTCCTCAGATGACGAACGCTGCGCCGACGCCAGGACGGCCCGAGAAGGAGAACGTGCGCGCGATGTTCGACGCCATCGCGCCGCGGTACGACCTGTTGAACCGCGTCCTCTCCGCCCGCGTGGATGTCGCGTGGAGGAAGAAGGCGGTGCGCGCGCTCGGGGTCAGGCCGGGCGACTGCGTCCTCGACCTCGCCACCGGCACCGGCGACCTCCTGCTCGAGGAGTTGACCGCGGGCGCCGCGAAGAGCGTGGGCGCCGATCTCTCGTTCGGCATGCTCAGCCTGGTCCGGCCGAAGTTCGCGGGTCAGGGATATCGTGACTCCCGCGTCTGCCAGGGCGACGCCGAGCGACTTCCATTCGCCGACGCGAGCTTCGACGGCGCCTCGATCGCCTTCGGCATCCGCAACGTCCTCGCCCGCGCCCAGGGCGTGCGGGAGATGCGTCGCGTGGTGAAGCCGGGGAGGCGAGTGGTGGTCCTCGAGTTCCACGAGACGACCGGCCTCATCGGCACGATCTTCCGCTTCTACTTCAACCACATCCTGCCGCAGATCGGCGCGCTGGTCAGTAGCCGCGCGGCCTACTCGTATCTGCCGAAGTCGGTCGCGAACTTCGAGACGCCGGATGGCTTCAACGCCCTCATGCGCGCGGCCGGCCTCAAGGACGTGAAGTCGCAGCCGCTGACCTTCGGCATCGCGTGGCTGCACGTGGGCGAGGTGGAGCGGCAGTATCCTTGACTTCTGATCACTCAGTGATCAAAATTCAACCATGAGCATCACCCGCACGGCTCTCCATCGCCAGGTGGAAGCGGCCATGAAGCGGTCTCCAGTCACCGCACTTCTCGGGCCCCGGCAGTGCGGGAAGACCACCCTCGCTCGCGACGTCGCCCGGACCCGCGAGGCCACGTTCTTCGACCTGGAACGCGCCGCCGACCGCTCACGCCTCCTCGAGGGAGAACTCACCCTCGGCTCTCTCACCGGCCTGATCGTGATCGACGAGATTCAGAGGCAGCCGGATCTTTTCAACCTGCTCAGGGTCCTGGCGGACCGGCGACCTCGCCGTGCGCGGTTCCTCATCCTGGGCAGCGTGTCGCCCGACCTCGTGAAGGGCGTTTCCGAGACCCTGGCCGGCCGGGTGGCCTTCATCGACATGGGCGGATTCAGTCTCGACGAAGTGGGAGCCCCGCATCTCGAACGCCTGTGGGTCCGAGGCGGCTTCCCTCGTTCCTACCTCGCCCGAAACGCCGCCGACAGCGTTTCCTGGCGGGAGGATTTCGTGCGGACGTTTCTCGAGCGCGACATTCCCCAGCTGGGCATTCAGGTTCCCGCCGAGCACCTCCGGCGTTTCTGGAGCATGACCGCGCACTATCACGCGCAGATCTGGAACGGCTCGGAGATCGCGGGTTCTCTGGGAGTAGGGCACACCACCGCCGCGCGCTACCTCGACCTCCTTTGCGGCGCCTTCGTGCTGCGACGGGTTCCGCCCTGGCCTGCGAATCTCGGCAAGCGCCTGGTGAAGTCGCCGAAGGTCTATGTGCGTGACAGCGGCCTGCTCCACTATTTCCTGGGGATCCGCGATCGCCACGACCTGCTGGGGCATCCGAAGCTCGGCGCCTCGTGGGAAGGCCTGGTGCTCGAAGAACTCCTGCGGGTCGTCTCGGAGCGCGATATCCATTTCTATTCGACCTACTCGGGCGCCGAATGCGATTTCGTGGTGCGGTCGGGCGTCGACCTGATCGGCTTCGAAGCCAAGCGCTCCGATGCGCCGGAGTTGACCAAGTCGATGCGCGTGGTTCTCGACGACCTGCGATTGAAGCATCTGTTCGTCGTGTACCCGGGGCCCGCGACGTTCCCGCTGCACGAGAGGGTGACCGCCATTCCGATGGCAGCCCTGTCGACCGGCGTCGCCGGGCTGCTCCGCAACGTGCGCCGCCCCTGACAGGCTGCGCGCGTGCGCGGGGAATACGATGAACATCACCGGCCTTCTGACCACGACTCCCGAGCAGTAGGGAAGGCCGATGACCCGAGGGTCAAGGCCGACCCCGTAAAATCGACGGGCTTGAAGGCAATAGCCATCGCCCTGGCGCTTCTGGACTTTGCGCCGGTCTTCTTTCTCTCGCTCGGACTTTTCTTTCTGGCCCAGCTTGTGGACCGCCTGGAGCCTCGATGCCGGGTGATGGCGCTTTCGGGATTCGGGTTGGTGATGCTGGGCGGACTGGCTCGAGCGTTCTCCAACCTCACTCTCGCCTTCACGGGCCAGGAGATCCCGTTGTTTGCGACCTCGCTGTACGTGTTCGCCGGACCCGGCTTCCTCCTGATGGCCGCGTCGATGATGCGCGCACGGGCGGCGTTCGCGAAGCGACCGACCGCGCGCGATCCCTGGATCATTCCCTCCGTGGTTTCGTGGCTCTTCCTCGGCGCGGCGTATTACCTCAACACTTCCGGCGAAGCGGGTGGGGATGGGAATCGGATCCTGATCGCTCTCGCCCTGTTCGGAAGTGCGGTGACCTGCCTCGTCGGCGCCACGCTAGGCTGGGCCAGGCAGCTGCACATGGCTGCGTTCCTTTTCGCGATGAACCTCCTTGGCACCGGGTTCTTCGTTGGCCTCCGCTTCTTCGAGCCACAAAGCTATCTGATTCAGCTGTTTGGTGAGCTGTTAAGCCTCGCCGCCCAGTCGGCTTTCGCCTTTGCGGCGTGGCGGGTGGCGGCAGAGTATCAGGCGAAAGTCGGGCCCACCGCGGCTCGATAACGAGGAAACTCTTGCGCGAATGACCGAGCGGTCAGTAGAATGACCGCCGGTAATTCAAGTGACCCTCACGTCAGACACCCGAGAAGCCGTCCTCGAACGTTTCCGAGTCGAGTCCATTACCGACGGAGCCCTTCGTGCGATCGCCCGAAAAGGCACGGCGGCGACCATGCAGGACATCGCCGACGAATCCGGCATCTCCAAGGGGACGCTGTACCTGTACTTCAAGGACCGCGACGAACTCCTTCACCACGTGAGCGAAAAGGGTCTCGCCCAGCTCCTCGCGAAGGTCGACGATGTTTTCGCCCGCGGCCTCGCCTTCGAACCCACCATCCGCGAACTGGTCCTCGCCATGCTGCGCTTCTTCGATGAGCGCCGGGATCTCTATCGCGTTCATTTCGAGCTCAAGTTCCCCGGTGGACGTCACTCGGTCTGCGACGTCAAGACCGTAGCGCCTCCCCCCGAGAAACAGATCTATCTCGAGCGGCTGACCCGATACTTCGAAGGGCACATCGCGAACAAGGCGGATGCGCCGCTTCTCGCCCTGTTTTTCTCGGAGACCGTAGCGGCGGTTCTTTTCCGCCGGATCCCCGAGACCACCGGTCCCAAACTCGAGGACGACGCGGAGTTCCTGTCCGACCTGCTTTTGAACGGACTCTCCGGAAGAAAGAAGTCATGATCCATCTGATTCTGGCGGCGACCCTCGCCGCTTCGGCGCAGGCCGCCGAAGCTCAAACCGCGCCGACGTTGACCCTCAAGGCCGCCATCGAACGCGCCTTCGCCCTTTCACCCGCGGCGCTGCGGGCCGAGGACGAGATCGAGGCCGCGGAAGCCCAGCGGGTCGCCGTAAAGTCCCTGGTCCTGCCGCGCATCAACCTCACCGGGAGCCTGATCCGCAATTCCGAAGAGGTCACGTTTGGTTCTGTGGACGACTCGCGAACGATCCTCCCCGGGGCGGACTGGAACGCGCGGGTGACCCTCCAGCAGCCGGTCTATGCGGGCCGCCGCGAGTTCCGGCTCTACTACCAGTCGAAGGAAGGCATCACCCTCGCGCGGGACGCGAAGCGCGCGACCCGGGACCGTATCGCGTTGCGGGTAATCGCTGACTACGCGGCCGCGGTGCAGGCGCGGGCGAAGGCAAAGGCGGAAAAGTATCCGATTTTGCTTAATCGCACACCTTATACGGTTCAGCCTTACG
>JANNJB010000476.1:0-1664 GCA_031405615.1 Vicinamibacteria bacterium
GTTCGGCAGCGGATCCAGGCGGGAGGACAGGAGGAAAAGATCGGCTGCCTCGTAGGCGGTCTCGATGGCCGCCGATTCGTCGATGAAGACGATGTGTCCCTCGAGTCCGGCGCGGCGAATCTGATCGGCCACGTAGACGGAGTACGCGGCGTCCCACAACGGATCGTATCCCGCTCCCATCCACACGAAGCGATAGTCGACCTCGGGCGCGGCGTGTATCGCTCGAGCGGCGCACTGGATGAACAGGTCGACGCCTTTCCGTATGTGCACCGTTCCGGCGCCGAGGACGACCACCGCCTTGTCCTCCGCGCCCCTCGGACGCATCAGGCGTCGGATTCGGCGCCGCTCCGATTGGACATGCTCTTCGCTCAGTCCTTCCGAGGGCACGAGGCACCGACCCTGGGGAAGCACGTGCGCGGCGCCATGGCCGAGGTCGGGTTCTTCGGCGTACGCGTTCTCGAGAGTGACCTTCGTCGAGAACACGATCTCACTGGACCAGAAGAAGGCGTCCCTGAAGGCTGTTGTCGGCCTTGTATAGGCCGCGAACTCGTGCAGGAGCGCGACCGCGGGAATGCAGTGCTGCCCCAGAGCGGGCAGGACCGCGCGCGACTCGATGCTGTTCACCAGCGCGAACTTGAAGTTGAACCTTTCGTGGAGACGGCGGATCACCGCCTCGGTTACCACGGGATTCCCCTTCATGCGTGGCGACATCACAACCGCCGCGCCGGCCTTGCGAAAAGCGTCGCGAAGCGGCCCTTCACCCAGCAGCAGGGCGACGACGTTGTAGCGCTCCGCGTTAGCCTGGACGAGACCCAGGGTCAACAACGGTGCCCCCGTCCGGGAGGCCTCGTGGCTGACCACCAGAATGGTGTCCCGCCCCGATCTGAAGCCGTCGTCGACCAATTCGTCGATCTCGGGAAGCAGGAACCCGCGTCCTTCGTACTGCCCGTGCCGCAGGTAGTGGCTGGCGGCCCACTCGTGCGACCCGGCCAGATCGGGGTGCAGCTCGAGATACAGCTGAGGATCGAATCCGGGCGGGAGCTTGTCCAGGTTGGAGATGGGCGCAGGCTCCCGCGGGAGCTCAACCGGACCAGTCCCGCTCGAGAGTGTCCCCTTGAGCCTTTCGACTTGCGCGTCGCGTTCCGCCAGCGCCTGGGTGCGAACGGCGAGCGTGTGCCTGATCTCAGCCGTCCGGGCCTCGTGTTCCACGGCAGTGCGCACGAGATGGCGGCGCGCTGCCTCGAGTGAATTGATGTAGTCCAAGGCGGGCGAGACCAGGTTCAACTCCCGGTTCAATTCTTCAAACGCGGACTGCACGCCGGGACTTGCCAGCGACTCCTGGTCCGTGGCAAGGAGATCGAGAAGGCGGTAGGCGGACCCGACCAGGCCCGAGGCGCGGCCGTCCGCAGCAAGATCCGCTTGGGAAGAACGCGCATGTCTGCGACCACTCTCCCGGAGGGTCGACTCGAGATCGCTCGCCTGGGCGCCTTCCCCTTCCGGGAAGGGCAGTCCAAGTCCCGCGGAAATTCGGGCGATCTGCGCGTGGGGATCTCCCAACAATCGATCGTAGTCCACGACCAGCCGCGAGGGGCCCTTCGTGAGGAGCACGGACGGCAGCGCGTGCTGGAGCCAGAGGAAATAGGCCTTCTCCGCCGGGATGGCGT
>JANNJB010000477.1:0-5161 GCA_031405615.1 Vicinamibacteria bacterium
CTCGACGAGGGGCTCGCCGAAACGGCCCGCTGGTACCGTGAGCGCGGCTGGATCGGGGAGCCTAAGATGTTGCGATGACAACCTGCCACGCCCTGCCGCTGGCGCTCGTCCTCGTTCTCGCGGCGTCGGCGGCGTCGGCGGCAGGCGCGGAGGAGACCACCGCCAACCGGGGTCTATGCGGACCGGAAAGTGCCTAATATGAGGTGTTTTGGGGGTTGTTTCTTGGCAGGCCCCCACTCCGTTGGCAGTGGGGGCCGAAGCAACCCCTACCGGAGTCCCAACCAGCCTGGTATTACGGGGCGGTAAGCGAGGCGTTCATGTCCCCGCGGCGCGGCCGCGTGCGAAGGCTCGAACCGGGGAAGGTGGATCCTGGACAGCGCAGCAGCAGATTGCGCCGCAGAAACGAGACGAGCGCTTGCCCCGCCACGTCGTTGCCCAGATCGTTCCAGTGGCCGTCGTGGCGAAAGTACGGCGCCCCGTTCCAACCCCCGACCGAAGCCCGGAGTTCGTCGGTGAAATCGACGAAGTGACTCTGGCTGTTCCGGCTCAACTCGCTCAGGCGATTGCGCACGAGTGAGCGGTCCCAGGCCTCAGCCGAGAGGCCGTAGTTCATCAACGTGTGGTCCCAGTCCTCGTCCACCACCTCGAAACTCGCGGGGATGTGGGCGACCACGGGAATGGCGCCATCGGCGCGAACCGCGTCGGCGAACGCGTCCAGGATCTGGCCGGTTCGCGTCCAGGCCGCCCGGACCTCGGCCAGCTGGCCCCGCTTTTTGTAGACGCGGAGTTCGTCGGGCAAGCTGTCCGGTTGGTACGGCGATACCAGGCCGCTTTGCGCGAGTTGGGCGTAGAACAGCGGCGCGCCAGTGATGAGCCGTTCGAGGACCAGAAACTTGAGGGCCGAGCCTTCGATCCGGCGCTTCTTCGGGGTCTCGGGCACCGTGGGCATAGGCGGCTCGAGGGGCGTGTTGACCGGCGTCAGTTCGCCGTCCCGCACCTCGAGCAAAGGCGTTGGCGACCCCCAGTAGCGCGTGCGGACCGTCTGAACGATGTCGTTGTAGTACACCGCCATCACCACGATGTCCGCGTCGAGCGCGCTGCCTTCCCGGCGATACCACAGGTATTCCTGATCGATGGAGTAACCGTGGACACCCGCGTTGATCACTTCGGAGGGACACCCCGCGCTGGCCGCGGAATCCTCGGCCCGTCGGGTGATCCCCTTGTCCCGTTCTACCGCATACGCCTCGATGAAGGAATCGCCCATCACCAGGACGCGACGGGTGCCCGGCCTCTTCGTGGGGGATCGCTCGATGTCGCGGAAGCCGAGGCTGTTGATCTCGACGCGCGTCTTGTATTCGCGGCGGTTGTAGGTGACGCTCGCCCCCGGCCGATTGCGCCAGCCGAGGATCGGATCGAAGACGGTATAGGCGGCCTGCTCGCCCGAACGCCCGGGAGGGCGGCTGGTCACGATGAGGCGCGACGCCGTCTCGAGAACACCGAGACCGGCGAGGGTGGCCGTGGCCAGAAGGGCCAGATTGACGGCCAGCGACTTCACTCGTCGCGAAATCTTCACCGGGTTTCCGGGCGGCTCCGGGGCGCCGACTCCGCGGCGCGCAGGGCGTAAGCGCGGCCTTCACCGATCGCCTGAACGAGCTGAAGGCGACTGCCCAACGCCTCGATTTGTCCTTCCTTCTCTGCCCATCGATCCGGCTGATACATGTCGGTGTGGACGATAACGTAGCCCACCTTCAGCTCTTCAAGGGCGGCGAGGCCTCTCTCCGTAGGGAAGTCGTGAAGCTCCCGATAGAGATCGGTGTGGAACGGCGGCACCAGGCTCGAGTATCCGTTCACCATTTTCTGCCAGTGCGCGGCGCCGTGGATCATGTACTCGGAGTGAAAGCGCGCCTGGCGCACGGAGTTGTCGGGCAGGGGAATCGGCAGTTCGACCACGCGGAAGGGCTTCGGTTGGGCCGCGAGCCACGCGTCGATGGGAGGCGTCACGATGGGATCGTGCGGCGCGATCCAGGGGAGGGGGAGGCATTCGATCGTGGCGAGCACGATCAGCGCCCACGCGACGCCCCGGCGGCGGATGCGATCGAGGCCGAGGGCGGCGAGAGCGGCCATCGCGGTCAGAGTGAGAAGGAAGAATCGTGAGGGAACGCGGATCAGGTCGAAGCCCGGGAGGATTGAATAGGCCAGCCGGTACAGGCCGAACCCGGGGCCCAGAGCGAGCCAGAGAGTGGTGAGGGCGAGCACCGCGAGTCCCAGCCCCGCGCTCGTGCGCGACTCACGATGGCGAATCAGGCCGAAGAGACCAAGGCCCGTGAGTCCCAGGAAGACGAATCCCGGGAAGAGCGACGCATTCGCGGTCTCGACGCCCTCCCCGAACGGTACGATCTTCGAGAGAACCAGGCTCTGCGTCCGCGTGGGTGCCAGAAGCCAGCTGCCCGCGGAGGGCGCCCAGCCTTCCGCGTCTTCGATCGACCGGGTCAATCCGACCGGTTCGCGCACCTCGTAGTACGGAACCACGAAGGGCACATTGATCAGCAGCAGCAGCGCGCCCGCCAGCCCGCAGTCGCGCAGGACCTTCCCGGGTCGGAGGCTCTTCGTCGCCAGCGCCGCCGCGAAGAGGATGGCGAGGGCCAGGGCGAGGAAGAGGCCGCCATGGCCGCTGGTCAGGGACTGCGCGGTGAAGAGGGCAAGGGTGGCGAGAAGGTCGCGGCGTCGGCCCTCGCGCAGGTACCGGATCGCGAACGCGAGAGCCCACGGGACGAAGTGCAGGGTGGCGAGATGCGCCTGGCTCAGCCGCGAGAGCTTTGGTCCGGCGAAGGCGCCCACGATCCCCGCAAACAGCGCCCCCCGTGTCGAGGCCCCACACTCGCGCGCCAGCCGATCGCAGCCGAGGGCGGTGAGGAACGTCGCCAGGAGCAGGACGAAGTTCAGGATCAGATTCAGGTTCGAGGTGAGGAAGGAAAGGGGCAGGGCCAGCAGCGCCGCGCCGATCAGATGTTCGGAGTAGGCAAGGGTCCGCGTCTCCGGGAAGAAGACATTCGCGTCGAAGATCCCGAGCGGATTCGTCTTGAGCGCGTGGACGTCCCACCCGAGGGTCCAGAGGTACAGCCGGGTGTCGGGGCCCGAAGCGAAGCTTCGCGCCCCCGGATCGAGACTCACGGGGAGCGTGAAGGCGATGAGCAGCAGAGCGTAGACCGCTGCTCTCGATGCCCCGTGAGAACTAATCGCCTTTAACCGCCCGCTCTGGTCGCTTTCCAATCGTCGCTTTCACGAAGTCGCGATTCATGAGCGCGATGTTCTCGAGCGAAATGCCCTTGGGGCAGGCGGCTTCGCACTCGCCGTGGTTCGTGCAACCTCCGAAGTCCTCGGCATCCATGGCCGCCACCATCTTGCGCACGCGTTCCATCCGCTCGGGCTGGCCCTGGGGAAGCAGGGCGAGATGGGCGACCTTCGCGGAGGTGAAGAGCATGGCCGAAGCGTTCGGGCAGGCCGCGACGCAAGCGCCGCAGCCGATGCAGGCCGCGGCGTCGAAAGCGCGGTCGGCGTTCTCCTTGGGCACGGGGATGGCGTTGCCGTCCGGCGCGTTGCCGGTGGCGACGGAGACGAAGCCGCCGGCCTGGATGATCCGGTCGAACGCGCCGCGATCGACGGCGAGATCCTTGATGACGGGGAACGCCTTCGCGCGCCACGGCTCGATCGTGATCTCGTCGCCGTCCTTGAACTGGCGCATGTGGAGCTGGCAGGCCGTGGTGTTCTTCTGCGGTCCGTGCGGGCGACCGTTGATCACCATGCTGCACGAACCGCAGATGCCCTCGCGGCAGTCGTGGTCGAAGGCGATCGGATCCTGGCCCTTGCCCATGAGCTCCTCGTTGAGCACGTCGAGCATCTCGAGGAAAGACATGTCCTTCGAAACGTCGTTCGCGTCGTAGGAGACGAACTGGCCCGCGGACGCGCCGTTCTTCTGACGCCAGACGTTGAGCTTGAGCTTCACTTGTAGCTCCGGGTTTGAAGGTGCACGTACTCGAAGTTCAAGGGCTCGATGTTCCTCCGGGGCGCTTTGTCCTCGCCCGTGTATTCCCAGGCCGCGACGTGCGCGAAGTTAATGTCGTCGCGCTTGGCCTCGCCATCGTCCTGGAACTCCACGCGGAAATGGCCGCCGCACGATTCCCGCCGTTCGAGGGCGTCGCGGCACATCAACTCGCCAAGCTCGATGAAGTCGGCGACCCGGCCGGCTTTCTCGAGCGACTGATTCATCTCTTCATTGCTGCCGAGGACGAGAAGATTCTTCCGGAACTCCTCACGGAGCTTCAGGATCAACTCGAGGGCCTTCTTGAGACCGTCCTCGGTGCGAGCCATGCCGCAGTATTCCCACATGATCCGCCCAAGTTCCTTGTGGAAGGAGTCGACCGTCCGCTGGCCCTTCATGCCTAGGAAACGCTGATTGCGCGCGGTGACCTCGGCCTCCGCCTTCTTGAATTCGGGGTGATCGGTCGAGACCTTCGCCGGCTTGCTGGTCGCGAGGTAGTCGCCGATCGTGTAGGGGAGGATGAAGTAACCGTCCGCCAGACCCTGCATCAGGGCGGAAGCGCCCAGCCGATTCGCGCCGTGATCGGAGAAATTGGCCTCGCCGATCACGTGCAGACCGGGGATCGTGCTCTGGAGGTTGTAGTCGACCCACAATCCGCCCATCGTGTAGTGGATGGCGGGGTAGATCCGCATCGGAACCTTGTACGGGTTCTCGCCGGTGATCCGCTCGTACATCTCGAACAGATTGCCGTACTTCTCGGCGACTTTCGCTTCGGAAAGACGCTTGATGGCGTCGGAGAAGTCGAGATACACGCCAAGGCCGGTCTCGCCCACGCCGCGGCCGTCATCGCAGGCTTCCTTGGCCGCACGAGACGCGATGTCGCGGGGCGCGAGGTTGCCGTAGCTTGGATACTTTCTCTCGAGGTAATAGTCGCGCTCGGCCTCGGGGATCTGATCGGGTGAACGCTTGTCGCCCTTCTTGAGCGGAACCCAAACGCGTCCGTCGTTGCGGAGCGACTCGGACATGAGGGTGAGCTTGCTCTGATGATCGCCGCTCACCGGAATACAGGTGGGATGGATCTGGGTGTAGCAGGGATTCGCGAAAGCGGCGCCCTTCTTGTAG
>JANNJB010000478.1:0-8359 GCA_031405615.1 Vicinamibacteria bacterium
GCCCCAGCCCGGTGCAACCGTGCCCGACATCTTGAAGTTGTAGGTCCAGAAGTCGGTCTGTTCCTTCTGATCGTTGGGAGTGGTCGGGAAGCCGACGCCGCCGAATCCTGAGAAGAGGCTGGCGCTGCCGGCGACGAACCCGACGTTGCTGCCCCAGTTGCCGCCGCCGAAGTACGCGGTCGTCCACTCCTGCGTGTTGGTGAAAATCACCGACGAGTTCAGGCTGAACTTGCCGCTGAAGCGCTTGTTGGCCGCGACTTCGATTGAGTTGTAATTGGCCTCGTAACCGGCAGGGTTGACCACCAGGTTACGCGTCGCGGGCAAAGCCCCGGTGTACGCGAGTACCGGGATGAGAACGTTGTCGCTACCCGTGAGACCGTCCCGGCCGAAATCGGTGATCGTGGCGGCTGTCGTGTAGTTGGTCCGGAGGCGATTGACGTTTTCGCGCTGGTAGCCATTTCGATCCATCTTCCGCACGAAACCAACGCGTGCCCCGATGTTGCCGGGGAGTTCGCGTTCGAGCCAGAAGGACAGCTCATCCGAGAAGGAGTTCTTTAGGTTGGGATCGAAGTAGTTGTCCGGGTTGAAAGCGCTGTCTCCGGCGGTAATAGTGTTTGCCTGCTGCACGCCTTCTTCCCCGGGCTGCCAGAGTCGGTCTCCGTTGCGGTCGGTCCAGGTGGAGGTCCGGGTTTGGGTCCCCGTGTTCGGATTGGCGGAGTCGGCGAAGGCGGTGCCCGTGTTGAAGTAGTAGCGGCCGAAGTTCGCCTTCAATACCGTTTTGCCGTTGCCTTTCAAGTCGTACACCAAGCCGACGCGCGGCGTGATGTGATTGAAAGCCTTGATCTCAGAGACCGCGGCGAAGGAAGACGCGACCGCGAAGGTCGACGCCGCCCGGGTCTGCTCGGGGATGAAGGTGCGGTAGCGGTCGTATCGGAGGCCCAGGTTCAACGTGAGCTTCTCTCGGGAGAACGTGTCGTTGATGAAGAAACCGTAGTTGCGCAGACCGCTGGTGGAGGCCACTTCAGCGCCCTGAACCACCGTGTTCGCCACGCCGTTGTTGAAGGTCACGTAGTGGTTGTTCGTGTAGAACTTGTTCCAGAGGGTCGTGCCGGTCTCGTGCTGGATTTCGCCGCCGGTCTTGAACTGGTGGTTCCCGCCGAGCACATCGTCGAGATAGAACGTGTAAGCGCCATGAAGCTGCTTGCGGCGACGATCGAGACGCCAGTCGCGGCCGCCGCCCGTGATCTCACCGGTGGTGATGTCCTCACGACGGGGGTCCGTGCTGTTGCCCACGAGGGCAAAGTTGTAGCCGAACTCGCCCGCGCGAATCTCGAAGAAACCGCGAGATCCGACGGTGCGGTTGTATTCGACCTTGCCAACCCACGAGGGAGAGTCCTGCTTCAGCGTGGAGCCTGAGGTGAGGTGCTGCCCCGCGACGCCCGTGGCGGTGTCGGTTCGGAACGGCTGAAGCTTGATTCCGTACTGCATATACGCGATGAACTTGTCGCGCTGCGTCATCTGGTATGTCAGCTTGCCGGTGTAGTTGGTGAGCTTGGTAAGGAACTCCGTTCCATCGAGGATGGCGCCCGAGGCCGGCTGGTAGACGATGTTCTCCTGCTTGAGGATCCCTGCCCAGGCCCACAGCTTGTCTTTGACGAGCGGACCGCCAATGCTGGCATTGAGGTTTTTGTAGTCGAGAAGTGTGTTTCCGTCCGCGCGGTTGAGACCCAGTTCGCGGATGGCGCGGGCGCCGAGGTTCGCGGCGCCACGGGCCAGCTGCCCTGCTGTCAGGTTGCGGCTCTGAAGACCCTCGAACTCCTTCTCGTAGTAGAGCTCGCCGGAGAGCTTGTTGCCGCCGGACTTACCGATGAACTGGGTGAGCACGCCCCCACTCGGCATCTCGGCCGAGTTGCCGGCGGCGCCGATGAAGACTTCTTCGAACGAGCCGTAGTCGAAGTAGAAGCCGGCCGCCGACGTGCCTTCCGTGGTGTTGACGCCTTCGATGAGAGGACGGTTCTGGCCGCCCGCGCCGTAGGCGACATAGGTGGTCTGAGTGCCCGCGGTGGAGCCACCCACGTCGAAACGGTTCATGGTGACGGCAGGAGTGGTGGCGAGAAGCGACCACATGTCGCGCGCGTTCGGAAGCGCGTCGAGGGTTTCCTTGTCGTAGTTGGTCTGCACGCGTGTGGCGGTAGTGTCGATCGCCGCTGCGCTCGAGACCACCTCAACCGCCTCGGAGAGGTTCTTTACGCTCAGCTTCGCATTCTCGGTGGCGGTGAACCCGATACCGATGCGGATGCTGCTCCGCTCCACGGTACCGAAGCCCGCAAGCGCGAAGGAGACCTTATAGGTGCCGGCGGGAAGGCCCAGGAAGCGATAAACCCCCTGCGCGTTGGTGGTGTCGGTGCGGGCGCCCATCATCGATTCGCCCGTTGCCGTGACGGTGACGCCCGGAAGGACGCCGCCGCTTTCATCCGTTACCGTGCCCTGAATGCTGCCCGTGGATCCGGCGCCGCCCTGTGCGAACACAGGCGAAGCGCTCGTGGCCACGACCAAAAGCAATAATGCTGCAAGCCAACGATTCTTCAACTTAAAACCCTCCTAGAGGTCTCTGTTTTCAGATTGGTGCACACAGATACGCCCGTCTGAATGCGATATTTGCCCAGCGAGAGGGGACCCTCCGTCCCCACCCGCCGGGGCTTCTTAGCCACGTCAGCCAAGAGGCCGATTGGCGAATTGTCTGCTCCTTGTAACAAGTCGCGTGCCAGTCGGCAACACTCGATTGCGGCCGACCGGAGAGCCCTAAGTCTATTTTTTACAATGCACGTTCGTCTGCCGGCGCCAAGGGCGGATTGGATTCGGATTCGGGAAACTTGGATCCTTGGGAAAAACGAAAGGCGCGGGATTTCTCCCGCGCCTTCGTCTACGACGCCCGAGTTCTTTCGCGTGGGAACGGAAAGGGCACCCACCAGGGGCGCCCCTACGGCTAGAAATCTAGGCGGATTCCGAAGCGGACGATACGGGGATCGAGCAGAGCGATCAGCTCGCGATAGCGGTTCGGGTTTGTGGGCGTGCTGACCGAGCTGATCGTGCGGAAGTTCGTCACGACGTCGCTGTTGAGAGCGTTGAAGACGTCCACCATCGCCGTGATCTTGCGCGATCCGCCGAACTTGATCGCCTTCTCGGCACGGAGGTCGAGGATCCCGACGTTGGGCGCCCGGTTCGCGCCAACTGGCTCCATCGCGATGTTCTGCGCGCCTGCGTTGGGCAACGCGACCGAAGCGTAACGACCGTACTGGAAGCCGCTCTGGAGTTTGTAGGAGCCGGCGACGGCCAGATTCCACGGAAGCTCGTAGCGACCGAGCACCTTGAAGTTCCAGAAAGTCGTCTGCTCGCGGCCGAACCGACGCTGGTTCGGCTGCCACAGGAACGACGTGGCCTGCCGGACGGTGCCGAGACTGCTCGTGGAGGCCTGCACCGGGCTGCGGAAGTCCTCGGCCCAGGTGTGCTCGAAGGACGCGAGAAGCATCCACTTGTCCTTGAGCCGACGGTTGATCGCGAACTCGACCGTGTGATAGTCGCCGTCGAAGGACGGGAGACCGAAGTCTGACGGGTTTCCGTAGATGCGGTTGGATCCCACGGTCGCCGGAGCCGCGCGCAGGTCGTTGAGAGCAATGGTCTGATCGTCCGCGTCGCCGCGGGTTCCGTTGGGGCCCGCGTCCACATACGAGAAGGAGTTGGTATAAGCACCCGCCTGGATAGTGTCGATTTCAGCCCACTCGTTCCGGGTTCCCTTGAAGACGTAGGAGGCCCGGCCGGAGACGGCGGGGATGAGCTCGTGCTCGAGGTGGGCTGAGAACTCGAGGCCATACGGATGGTCGATGTTGGGGTCGACCTTCACCGAACCCGCGCCGCCGGTCGCAGTCAGGAACCCGCCCAGCTCATTCGGACCATCGAGCAGGCGGTTGTTGTTGACGTCGCAACCGCTCGTCTGTCCGGCCGTGCAGGAGACGAAGCGATAACGGCGCTGCGCGCGGCCTACGGAGTTCTCGCGGTCGGTGACATCGGCGCTCGGGTTGTAGTAGTACTTGCCGCCGAACGCCTTGAAGACCGTCTTGCCCTTGCCGGTGAGGTCCCAAGCGAAGCCAACACGGGGGCTGAACGAGTTGAACGTGATGAGATCGGAGGCGGCCACCGTGCGCTCCGAAAGGAACGTCTTGAGCGTGGTGTCGGTAGAACTCGCGAAGACGGCGCCGAGTTCGGGCTTGATGGTCTGCTCGGGCCAGCCGAGCACATACTTGTCGAAACGCAGGCCGAGGTTCACGGAGATCCGGTTGCTGATCGCCCAGGTGTCGTTCAGGTAGACCGCGGTGCTGGTGGCGTCGTTGATGGACTCGTTTGGAGTGTTCCAGATGTCCACCTCGGCGAGAGCGCCACTGCGGTCGCGGTAGAAGACGTTTCCGGGCTGGAAGGAGAGGAACCCCTTCCGGTCGCGCTGCCATTCGAAGCCGAGTTTGAAGTTGTGATTGCCCGGGCCGAAACTATCGACGAAGTAGGCGAGGCTGCCCGTGATCTGCGGTTTGTTGCGGAGCTGGTCCTGATAGGCGTTGTTGGCCCCGGACAGCTGGTTCGTGGCGCTGTCGAGACGGCCCGGGCCCACACCTTCGGTGGATGAGGACTGGGTCTTGGTGGGGAAGAGCGGGAAAGCGTTGCGCCAGTGGGAGAGCTGAATGTCGAGGAAAGCCCGGTCGGAGAGGACGGACGTCCATTCGAGTTTCACCGGCCGGTTCTTGGAGGCCTGCCAATAGGCAGCCTCCACCGGGGTGGTGAGGGACAGGTCACGCAGAGGCTGAAGCTTGGTCCGCTCGTTGAAGAAGCCGATCAACTGGTTCTTGGGGTTGATCTGATAGGTCAGTTTCGCGGTCATGTTCTCGAGCTGGCTCTGCGCCTTGGTTCCCGGCAGGCCAAGAATGGTGCGGTACTGGTTGTTGTCGCGGTAGCTCGCAAAGAACCAGAGCTTGCTCTTGATGATGGGGCCGCCGACGCCCACGTTGAAGTCGTACTGCTTCGAGATCGGGTTGCCGGACTGAAGGCCGAGAAGTTGCCCGGTGGCTGGATCACGTATCGAAGGGGCGCGGAAATCGTTCAAGGTTCCGCCGGCCACCTTGTAGGCGTCCGCGATGTTGTCGCCGATGGTGTTCTTGTCTTCGTAGTCGAAGTAGATCTGGCCCCCGAACTTGTCGCCGCCGGACTTGATGGAGATGTTCATCAGCGCACCCGGACCCGACTGCTCTCCCAGGTTGCCGGCGCCGCCGAGCTGGAATTCCTCGAAACTGCCGAAGTCGAAGTAGCCGGCATTCGCGTTGGTTGACTCGGTGACGTTGATGCCCTCAAGGAGCGTCTTGTTCTGGTCGCCGACGCCGTAGGTCAAGAAACCGGTTTGAGTGCCGGTGTACGAGCCGCCCACATCGTAGCCCTGCATCTGGAATCCCGGGGCCTGCGACATGGCGGCCCAGACGTCGCGCGCATTGGGAATGTCGGTGAGCAGTTCCTTGGTGAAGGAGGTGCCGATCGATGTGGTCTTGGTGTCGATGGCCGGGGTCTCGGCGGTAATCGTCAGCGTCTCCGCAAGGGACGCCGGCTTCATCTTCGCGTCGATGGTGAAGGTCTGGTTCAGCGTGACCCTGACGCCTTCGCGCTTGATCGTGGAGAAGCCCTGAAGCTCGAAGGTCAGCGTATAGAGGCCGGAGGGCAACGCCGGGAAGCGATAGTTGCCGTCGGAGCCCGAGGTCGTGGTCTGAGGCTGGATGAGCGCGGACGAAGTTGCCGTCACGCTCACGCCGGGAACCACGGCGCCGCTGTCGTCGGTGACGACGCCGGCGATTCTGCCGCGGAGTTCTTGCGCCACAGCGCCCGTCGAGAATGTGGCGAGGGCCAGAAAGGCGACCGCCAGGGTCCTGATTAAACGCATCGAAGTTTCTCCTTCAGAGGTTTCTCTAGTGGGGGATTGGACCTGGACGCGTAGCGTTCGGGTTTTTCGTTACTCGATCACGATGCACAAAACGAGCCAGTCGTTCAATTGGCCGAAGGATGGACGCGAAGTGTCGCACTGTCAAGGCGATCCAGACGCTTGTACCAAACCCGACGTGTTGGCAATCCAAGGCTGACGAGATTCGATCCAAAACCGTGCAGTTTCCGGCGGTAAGGCTGGCGGTCGTACGATGCCCTTGGAAGCTTCTCCCGCCATGGCCCTGAACCCGCAATCCCGCGCCGTGTGGTCGACCGCCAAAGTGAGGGTCTGGCCGGATCTCGTGGTGCTCGCTACCTTCCCACGCTTCGCCGGCGACCGAGTGGCCGCCTTCGCGGGCCGGGTCGGGGTTCGTGACGCCTCGTCCTTCGTCGCGTTCGTGACCGAGGGCGAGGAGTGTTCGCTCACCGCGCCCGCGGCCGCCTTCGCGGCCTGGCGTCTTCGCGATCGCGCGACCGAGGTGACAACCGGGCTTCGCGCTCTGACCATCGACGCCTCCATGCCGGTGGACCTCGTAGGCTTCCTGGCGCCGCTCGCCGAGAGACTCGCCGCCGCGCGGATTCCCATCATTCCTCAGTGCGGTTTCCGCACCGACCACATTCTTGTTCCAAACGCCCGGCTCGATGATGCCGTCAAGGTTGTCGAAGGCCTCATCGCCGATGCCCGCAAGGAGGGGCCTTAACCCATGTCCACTGTAATGACCCCCGAACAACGCGAAGCCCTGATCGTCGAGTATGAAAAAGGGGCGGTGATGCTCCGCACCGCCTGGGAAGACGTTCCCGAAGATGCGGAGAAATGGCGTCCCGCTCCCGACAAGTGGTCGGCTCACGAAGTGGTGATCCACTGCGCCGACTCTGAGACCTACGCGGCCACAAGGCTGCGCCTGCTTGTTGCCGAAGCGGAGCCCCTCATCGTCGGCTACAACCAGGATGCCTGGGCGAAGATCTTCAACTATCACGCCCAGTCCACCGATCGCGCGTTGCGGACGGTCGACGCGGTGCGCACCGCCACTCTGCCCATCCTGAGGTCGCTCACCGAAGCCGACTGGGCGAAAGAGGGACGGCATACCGAGTCCGGTCCCTACAACCTGGGCGACTGGCTCAAGAGCTACGGTCCGCACCTCTCGAATCACGCCAAACAGATCAGCCGCAACCTCGCCGCCTACGCGGTCTCACGGAAGTAGAACGGAACCGCATGTATTTCGACGATCAGGTGAAGGCGGACATCCAGGAGCGTTTGGCCGAGATGGTCCATCCGGTGAAGCTCGTGGTTTTTTCGCAGGCCCTTCAACACCCGGAGTCTGAAGAGGTGAAGCGGCTCATCGAGGAACTTGCGACCCTCGACCCCCGCCTGATCGTCGAGTCGAAGAACTTCGTGATCGACACCGAAGCCGCTGCGGCCCTCAAGGTGCACCACATCCCCGGTGTCGCCATTCTGCGCGCGGGGTCCGATGGGGCTCAAGACATCGACTACGGCGTTCGCTTCTTCGGCATGCCGATGCAGTACGACTTCGGCGTCCTGATCGACGGCATCGTGGATGTCTCGAAAGGCGAGGCGGGTCTCGATGCCGCGACCCAGGACGCCCTGAACGCGCTGGAGAAGCCCATTCATCTTCAGGTCTTCACCACCCCCACCTGACCGTTTTGTCCCCGGGCCGTGCGCCTGGCCTACCGCTTCGCGATTGCGAGCGACAAGATCACCGCCGATGGCGTCGAGGTCACGGGCTTCCCTGACCTCGCGCGCCGCTACCGCGTTTCCTCGGTTCCAAAGACCGTGGTGGGGGACGTGGGAGAGTTCGTGGGCGCCCAGCCCGAGGCCGCATTGCTCCAGCACATCCTCAAGGCGGCGGAACCAACCGCGGTTTCCTAGGGTCCTGCGAAAGAGCGTCCGGAGCGCCTTCTCCCTGCGTGCTATATTCGAAAAACTCCCCTATGGTTCAGTTCAACTTTGCAGAAAAGACGATCAAGGCCAAGGTTGTTTTTTATGGCCCCGCGAAGTCGGGCAAGACGACGAACCTCGAGCAGATCCACCGCCTCACCGATCCCACCGGCCACAACAGCCTCGTTTCGCTGAACACCGCGCAGGACCGCACTCTCTTCTTCGACCTCCTCCCGATCTCGCTCGGCCAGGTGTCGGGTTACGAGTTCAAGATCCAGGTGTACACGGTTCCCGGACAGGTGCAATACAACGCGACCCGTCGCGTGGTGCTCGCGGGCGCTGACGCCATCGTCTTCGTGGCCGACTCTCGAAAGTCGATGGCGAAGGAAAACATCGCCGCTTTCGAGAACATGAAGGTGAACCTGCTCGCGAACCGCCTGGTTCCCGAAAAAG
>JANNJB010000479.1:0-1827 GCA_031405615.1 Vicinamibacteria bacterium
ACCTGCCATTCCACGGCCTCCGCCAGACCCAGATCCAGAACCGCCGGCCTCAGCTCGGTCGAGATTCGGCGAATGGATTGGATCATGCCGTCGGCCAGATGACGCGTGGAGCGGATCCTCTCGATGGTCTGGCCGTTTCGCTTCGGCATCCGCGCCGCGAGCCATGCGAGATCCATTTTCACCGCGGTCAACGACTGGCCCAGTTCATCGTGGACTTCCCGGGAGATCCTCGCGCGCTCCTCTTCTCGAACGGAGAGCAGGTGGGCGGCAAGATTCCGCAACTGTTCGCTCGAGGTACGCAGTTCCTGCTCGGCGCGCTTCATCTCCGAGAGGTCTGAAGCGATCAGACAGACCGCCCGCCGGTTTCCAAGCCGGAGAGGATTCAACGAGAGATGGACGGACAAGGGGACGCCTTTTCGGGACCTGAGGCGCACCTCGCCTCGGCAGTTCCTTCGAATCGCGATACGGAACAGGGCCTGCAGTTTCAGATGATCTTCGGGCCAGACGAGGTCGAGCATGGAAGAACCAATGACGCTTTGCAGCCCCGCTCCGATGAAGCGGGCGAAACGCCCGTTACAGTGCAGGACCGTGTGGTCGCTGCTCAGCACCGCGGCGCCTTCGTTCATCCTCTCCACGAAAACACGGTAGGTATGATCGGCCCCTCGCAGGGTGAACACATTCTCAGCGCCCGGGCCGTCGCCCACGATGGCGTCAACCTCGCCACAACGAATGGCTCGCAGCGTTTCCTCGGCCTGGCTCAATCGGGCGACCAATGCGCCGCGCGAAAGGGCCGGCGGTCTTTTCGGGGAGCGGCTTTTCTTTCGGAGAGCCAAGCTTTGTCCGCCTTCCAAACTACGACTCGCGCATTCCCATGTCCAGACGGAGGAGCACTTTTTTGGGGTCCGACATGTCCCCGATGAGCCTTCGCGGCGGAGATGGGGACTCTTTTATGAGCGTTGGCAGCGCCACAATCTGCTCTTCCCGGGCCAGATTCGGCTGCTGGTAGACGTCGATGACCTTCAGGTCATACCGGTTCTTCAGGTACTGCTCACAGATCCGCTTGATGTTCTCGACCGCGAGGGCCGATTTCAACGTGGATCCGCTGACGTACAAGCGCAAGACGTACGTTGCGGGGCTGCTCTTCTTCGGGGCTTTCTTCATCGTGGGCCCTTCTGAACTGCGCTCAGTCTGCCAGCCGCAGGTCCAGACCCACCAACAGCTGAACGGTGTTCGACAGGTCTCCAATCATCGTCCGGAGGGGTAGCGGAAGCCTCCGGACCAGAGTCGGAATGGCCACGATCTGGTCGCCCCGCGCCAGTTGCGGATGTTGCCTCAGGTCGATCACTTCGATCCGGTAGCGGCCCAACAGGTGCTCTTCGCACACCGCCTTGAGGTTCGCGAAGGCGCGAACGGACTTGGGGGTCTGGCCCGCCACGTACAGCCGCAGTTTCCAGGTGACCGCTTTCCTTGCGTCCCCTTTTTGAGGCCGCGCCCGAGTTTTTGTTCTGGTGGCAGGCATCAGGGTTTCCTCTCGGCTTTCGCGCGCACATCCTTCTTGTAGGACGACGAGTCCGCCTGCCGGCTCAGCACCATCTGACCGCGGTCCTGCACCACTTCCTCGCCGAGCAGCTCCGATTCGGAAATGGTCTGGGTGATTATTTCTTCCTCGGCCTCAAACTCCGCCCGCAGCATGATCATGCGAGCCTCGAAGATCCGGCGCTTGCGCTCGAGTTCACGCCGCTGGGTGTCCAGTTCCTGCCGGCGGAACGTGACCACGGCTTTCTCGCGCATCTCCTGCGACACCCGTGCCGAGCCGGTCAGCACGCC
>JANNJB010000480.1:0-4806 GCA_031405615.1 Vicinamibacteria bacterium
CTAGAGTCCGAAGCAGTAGAGAGTGTTCGCGGTTCGGATGTAGATCCGGTTGCCCACGATCGCGGGAGTTGCGTAGATCTCCTCGTCGAGTTTGTTGAGAGAGAGGACCTCCTGATCGCCGCCTGCCTTCAAAACCGCGACGATGCCGGAGCGGCTCGGAATGTAGACCTTGCCGTCGGCGGCCACCGGCGAGGCGTAGTAGCTGTCCACCGCGCCCCGCAGACGCGCCTGCTTCAGCACCGCGCCGGTGCTGGGATTGAAGGTGGTCAGGATGCCGCCGTCGTTGATCATGTACAAGACGTCCTGGTAGACGAGGACGGTGGGGAGCTGCGGCACGGAGCGCTGATACTTCCAGACGAGACCCTTCGTGGTCATGTCGCCTTCACCATTCGCGCGGAAGGCGAGCAGGCCGTTCTCCGAGGCCGCGTTCGCCATGTACATCCGCCACTCCGTGGCGTCTATGGCTCCATTCGAGTTGAGGTCGATGAAGAAGAACATGTCCTTCGTCTCTTTGTCGGGGATCTCGGCGGCCGAGAGAAGAGAGTTCTTATCGGCGTCGAGTTTCGCGATCATCTCGTCGAAGGGCGGCACCTTCACCTGCGCGCCCGGGTCGTTCTGCGGTGTGTTGAAGCCGGAGACGAAGACGGTGTCGCCCATGAGCACCGGGCCGGATTTCATCTCGCCCGGGAGCGCGTTGACGAACCAGACCGTCCGTCCGTCTTTGGGAGAGTACGCGTCCATGCGCAGCGAACCAGGTGCGAGGATCAGGGGCTCGCTCGCACCCTTCGCCTGATAAAGCACCGGCGTGGAGTGCCCGCTGATCGCCTCGGGCCGCGGCTTCCTCCACACCTCGCGACCGGTGCCGGCCTCGAACGCGGCGATATACGACCCGCTCGACTGATCGCACACAAGGATCACCTTGTCGCCCACCAGCATCGGCGACGCGCCCATGCCGTAGATGTTGTTGAACGGCCCGAGCGGCGTCTTCCAGCGTTCCTTGCCGTTGAAGTCGTACGAGAGCAGGCCGTAGTCGGGGAAAAAAATGAAGACGCTCTTCCCGTCGGCCACCGCGGAGGGCGACGCCGGACCGTTGCGCCGATCGAGTTTCTCCTTGCGGGTGCGAGGACTCTCCCGCCGCCACTTTAGGGCGCCGGTCTTGAGATCGAGAGCGATGGTGAAGAGCTTGTCGTTCTCCACCGCGGTCACGAAGATGTGTCCCGCGCTGATGATGGGCGAGGAGTAGCCCGCGGGCAGCGTGGATTTCCAGACGACGTTCTTCGCGGGCCCGAACTCGGAGGGAAGGCCGGTGGACTCAGCGGTGCCGAGACCATTCGGGCCGCGGAAGCGGGACCAGTCGTTGGTATCAGCGGTAAAGAGCAGAGCGAGCAGGGTCAGGGAGAACATGATGCGAGAGGTTACTCCCGCGCCCCTGAAGGCTACCTTCTGTTCGTCTCCGCGGGCCCCACTTTGGTCCAGTCCGACAAAACTACCTCGTGCCCGTCGGGTGTTCTTGCCAGCAGCGTCTCGCCAGGCGCCACCCGCCGATTGCGCACAGTGTGGTCCTCGGCATAACTCTCTCTGGTGAGCGGCCTCGAGGTAACGAGCTCGGTGAGAAGGCCCAGCGCGCCGTCCGCCTCTCCCTCGACCGCCACCCTGAGTTCGAAGCCGCCCGCATAGCTGGGCGCGGCGATTCCGCGGGGCTCGGTGACCTCGACTCCTCCCTGCCCGTTGGCGTTGACCCGCACCTTGCCAACGATGTTCTTTTTCAGGGTCAAGGCCGCGGAGAACTTCGTCTGGGCGTCCGGGCCACGGACGATGAAGGCGAGCCGATAGGACGGGCTCGCAGACCGGGCGGGCCAGGCCCCGAGTGTCGTCGCGTGAGCGGCTGAAGGCGCTCCGGGGCGCCGCACGACAATCCCATCGTCGGATGCCGAGAACTCGAGGCCATAGGAACTGGCCAGAGAGGCGAGGATTCCCCGGCTCACCATGTTCTCGGCCTTGAAGGTCACGCGCAGCGTCGGGTCATTCTCGAAGTCGATGACGAAAGGCACCCCCGTCGCTCGCGCCAGCGACCGAAAGGCCGTGACCATGTCGACGTTCTTGACGTCGAGGGAGAGTTCCTTGTCGAACTCCGCGCGGGCAAGGGGGCCTTCAACCGGAGCCAGACTAGACCCGGACGCGGCTGGGGGGGATGTCAGCAGCAGGGCACTGATTGCGAGAGGCGCGGCTCGGAGCGTCTTGGAGAACATGGTGAACCTCATTTGATTGCGAGTTCAGGCATCTTCCTGAGCTCCAGTTGAAACTGAACGACCTTTCCTTCGTGGATGCTCTCGAAGAAGACCTGTTTGATGATTTCGACGGAGGCCGCTGCGCGGCCTTTTTGATGGACGGGCGCGAATCGTGACTGCGTTGTCAATCCGAGAGCGAGGCCGAACAGCACAGCGGCAATCCCGAGCACGGCGTCTCGGAGGCTCGCCGGCCCGCCCTGCCCCCGGTATCCAGCCTGGATCCCGGCAAGGAGGGCCGCGCCTTCCTCTCCGGACATCTCCCGCGGTGGCTCCCGGACGGCAGCCTCCAGCAGAGACAGGAGTCCGGCATCCTTGGGATCTGTCCAGGCGGCTTTCGGCGTGGCGCCCAAGTCCGTGGTCTCGTCAATCCATGCCTGGAGGCGCGGATCCAGAGGCTTCGCCTCGCCTTCGCGGGTCATACCATCTCCTTCAGTCGACGCACGGCATTGGAAAGCTGGACACGGACGTTGGCCTCGCTCAAACCCAGATGCGCGGCGATGTCCTTGTTCGACTGGCCGCCGAAGAGGCGGAGCCTCAGAATGATCCCGGCCTGACCGGTCAGACCCTCCGCGACCTCCCGCAGCCGAGCGAGGCGCAGGGCTTCCTCGATCGCCATCCGTGGATCGTGAAAGGGCTCGGCGGCGGATTCGTCGGTTTCGCGACGGCGGTTGGCCTTGCGTTGCAGGTCGATGGCGCATCGAACCGCTATTCGTACGATCCAGGTGCGCAGCGAAGACTCGCCGCGCCACTGGCTCAAGCCGCGATGGACCTTGAGGAACGTCTCCTGCACCGCGTCGAGCGCCGCTTCATGCCGCCCGAGGACAGCCAGAGCCGTGCGGTAGGCGGCGTTGTGGTGGGCCTCGTAGAGTGCCGCGAACTCTTCATCCGCCCGGTCGCCCGCGCGCGCCGCAGACTCGGGATCACCCGTGGTCAGAGGGGCCGGCCTGAGGGTGATTGGCTCCACGCGACATTAGACGGAGTTCGAATGTCGAGTGCAAATCCGCGAGCTTGACCTGAGCCCACGATCGCGGCGTTGCGTCGCACAGGCCTCTCGCTTGGCGATGGTCTCAGCCATGGACTGGTAGCATCTCTGACCCGCCGTGATCTGTGCGACTCGAGTGAACATCCGCATTCCGGACTCTGCCCCGCGCGGGCCAGGCGCCGGCATTGGGCGAGGCGCATCGTGAGCAGCGTCCAACTGCACGACACCGAGGGCAAGCTGTCGGCCACCCTGCGGGGCGTCTCGGCCACCCTGTCCGCTCCGACGGTCTCGCTCCGGCAGATACTGGAGACCATCGGGGAACAGGGCCTGCTGCTGGTCTGCGCCGTGCTGACCCTGCCTTTCCTCATCCCCGTATCCATACCCGGCGTCAGCACGGTGTTCGGACTCGCCATCGTGCTGCTCGCCGTGAGCATCACCTTGAATCGTGTGCCGTGGCTGCCGCAACGGATTCTCGACCGGCAGTTGGAGGCGCCGCCCCTGCGCCGGACGTTCGAGAGGGCGAGCGCCATCGTCGCGCGGGTCGAGCGGCTGGTGAAACCGAGGCTCGACTTCGTCGCGGCCACTCGCGGTGCACGAGTGATTCATGGCTGCGGGCTGATTGCGGGAGGGCTTCTGCTGATGGTCCCGTTCGGCTTCGTGCCGTTCTCGAACACGCTGCCGGGCATCGCGATACTCCTGCTGGCGCTGGGACTTCTCGAACGAGATGGCGTGCTCCTCATCGCCGGTCATCTCATGAACGTGGTCACCGTCGCGTACTTCACGACGCTTGTGGTCGGCGCCATCGCGGCTGGCCGCGGCCTCGCCGGCCTGATGGGGTAATCGCAGGGCCGAAGCGTCGCCGAGCAGGCGGACGCCCCGGATGGCCGGGCGTCGTTCGGGTATCCTGCCCACGGTGTTGTTGAGCGCGCTCTGCCGCTGCGTCGGCCTTCTTCAAGGAGTACCGAAAATGAGAGTTCTGATCGGCGTCGCCGTACTGGTCCTTTCGGCGGGCGCAGCAAACGCCCAGAGCGTGGGAAGACAGCTCCTCCAGCAGCCAGCCCTGAGTCGCACCCACATCGTGTTCGTCCACGGCGGTGACTTGTGGAGTGTGCCGCGGGATGGCGGCGCGGCCAGTCGATTGACTTCGGGGCCGGGTGCTGAAACCGGCCCGGTGTTCTCCGCGGACGGAACGAAGGTGGCCTTCACCGGTGAGTACGACGGCAACATCGATGTCTTCGTGATCCCGGCCGCCGGGGGAGTCCCGAAGCGTCTCACTTATCACCCCACCGCTGACGTGGCGCTCGGCTTCACCCCGGACGGAAACGGTGTCCTCTTCCGTTCGACGCGCACCGCGCGTTCGCGCTACGCCGAGTTGTTCACCATCGGCCTCGACGGGGGCTTGCCGCAGACCCTGCCTCTTCCTATGGCGGCCGAGGGAAGCTACTCGGCGGACGGCGCGCGCATCGCCTATGTGCCGCTCCAGCGGGCGTTCGCGACCTGGAAGCGTTATCGCGGAGGCCAGACCACACCCATCTG
>JANNJB010000481.1:0-1520 GCA_031405615.1 Vicinamibacteria bacterium
GACACCGCGACGTTCAGGTCGCTCGTGATGGCGCGCCGGACTCGCACCGAAGCCGGCTTCCAGTTTCCGGTCGGCCGCATCGAGGTCTGCAACGTTTCCATCCCGGTGAAGTGACGGGCGGGTAGACTCGCCGGCCCATGACCGACCTCTACGACGACCTCGTCTGGCGCGGCCTGATCCACCAGGCCACCGACGAAACGCACCTCGCCCAGTGGCTGCGTTCGGGAAGTCGGACGCTCTACGTCGGCTTCGACCCCACCGCGCCCAGCCTTCACGTGGGCAGCCTGCT
Source organism: Vicinamibacteria bacterium (assembly GCA_031405615.1). Classification (GTDB taxonomy): domain Bacteria; phylum Acidobacteriota; class Vicinamibacteria; order Fen-336; family JAGNNV01; genus JAGNNV01. The sequence goes on from JANNJB010000481.1 coordinate 290, forward strand.
GCCTTTGATGATGCTGCGACGGTTCCAGAAGGCGGACCACAAACCGATCGCCCTCGTCGGCGGAGCCACGGGGATGATCGGCGACCCGAGCGGCAAGTCGGAGGAGCGGAATCTACTCTCCGCCGAGGCACTCGACGCCAACGTCGCCGGTGTGGGCGCCCAGTTGCGGCGGTTCCTCGCCTTCGACGCGAAGGACAACGCCGCGCGTCTCGTCAACAACTTCGACTGGATGAAGGGCTTCTCGTATCTCGACTTCCTCCGCGACGTGGGGAAGAACTTTCCCGTGAACGTGATGCTCGCGAAAGATTCGGTGAAGAGCCGGATCGAACGCGAGTCGGGGATCAGCTACACGGAGTTCAGCTACATGCTGCTCCAGGCCTACGACTTCGTCCACCTGAGCGACACGATGGGCTGCGAACTTCAGGTGGGCGGGTCGGATCAGTGGGGCAACATCACCGCGGGCATCGATCTGGGCCGCCGGATGCGGAGCCGGCAGCTCTACGGCTTCACCTGTCCGCTGCTCACCACCGCGGATGGTTCGAAGATGGGCAAGACCGAGAAGGGCGCCATCTGGCTCGCCCCGGATCGCACGTCGCCCTACGCCTTCTACCAGTACTGGATCAACGTGGCGGACGCGGACGTCTCGCGCTGTCTGCGTTTCCTCTCGGAGGTTCCGCGCGAGGAGATCGAGGCGCTCGATGCCGCACGGGGAAGCAATCCCGCCGCGGGTGATTCGCAGCGACGTCTCGCCGAGTCGCTCACCGAACTCACCCACGGCGCCGAGGGTTTGGCGAGTGCGAAGCGCGCCAGCGAGATCTTCTTCGGCGCGTCGATTCAGAACCTCGACGATTCGCAGCTCGGCGAGATCTTCGCGGACGTGCCGAGCCAGGAACTGCCACGCGCGCAACTCGAGGCCGGCCTGCCCATAATCGACGCCGTCGTCGCGTCCGGGCTCTCGAAGTCGAAGGGCGAAGTCCGTCGCAAGATCGAGGAAGGCGGCGTCTACGTCAACAACGCCCGAAGCGGCGACGTGAACCGCAAGCTCGGACCGAAAGACCTCGCCAGCAAGTCGATGCTCGTGCTGCGGCTGGGGCGGAAGAACTACGCTCTGCTCCGGTTTCTCTAGCCCGTTGGCCGCAATCCCGCAGCCATTCCAGCTACCCAGGCAATTGGTCACCCACGTCACCCCCGCGAAAGCGGGGGCCTAGCGCGGAACTCCGTTCTCACCTGC
>JANNJB010000482.1:0-1704 GCA_031405615.1 Vicinamibacteria bacterium
GTGGCCACGAATCGTCCCGACGGCTTCAGGTCGGCGATGACGGGCGTCTTCGAGCTGATACGGTCGATCATGGCCTTCGGCCTCGTGATGAGAGGCATCGACAACTGGGCGCACCTCGGCGGCTTCCTGGGTGGGTGGCTCGTGGCCTGGCTGCTCGATCCGCTCAAGTCGGAGCGCACCAACCACGTGGTCATGGCCATCGTGTGTCTGGTCGCGTCGGTCGCGGCCATCGCGGCGTCCCTACTCATCCCAGCGCCCGCCTTCGAATAAGTTCAGGGAACCCTTTTCCGGTTTCGCGTCACTCATCTCGATTGGAACCGATGAGCCGAGACGAAACCGCATCCGACCCCGAGCTTGTCCGCCGCTTTCTCGAGGACCGCGCGCAGGAGTCCTTCGAGTCCCTCTACGACCGGCACTCGCCCTAGGGTTCGCCGCGGCAAAGAACTTTCAGATTGCCTGCCCGATCGACCGGCTTCCGCCACCCACATCCCCATTCAACCTGTCGTCGCGCCGCAGATAGACGCCGCGGCCGTGCATATGAAACAGCCACCAACTAAGGATTGATTGGAGCCGCGTGCAGTTTGATTCCCAGAGCATGCGTCACTTTCAAGATCGTGGCGAAACTCGGGTTCCCTTCACCAGACAAGGCCTTGTAGAGGCTCTCCCGGCCCAAGCCGGTATCGCGAGCGAGCTGACTCATTCCCTTGGCTCGCGCGATCGTACCCAACGCCTTTGCAACAAACGCCGCGTCGTCACCAGCCTCTTCGAGACAGGCTTCGAGGTACAGGGCCATGTCCTCCTCGCTCCTGAGGTGCGCGGCACTGTCCCACTTCTTCAGCTTTGTGCGCGCCATGGCTACTCTCCCAGACGTCGCGCCAGTCGCAGCGCGATCTTGATATCGGACGATTGAGTCGATTTGTCCCCTCCGGCGAGGAGGATGATGACCCCTGCTCCCATCCGCTTGAAATAGACGCGATGGCCGGGGCCGTGATGGATACGCATTTCGGAAACTCCCTCTCCAACCGATTCACAGTCGCCGAAGTTGCCATCCTCCGCGCGATCGATCCGGGCCTGAATACGCGCCTTGGCGCGACGGTCCTTCAGCGACTCGAACCACCGGTCGAAGGCCTCGGCAGTCTGGATCGAGTATCTGGGGCCACCGTATCCTAATCTATACACCACGACTCGCCACACCTCCGTCGCTTGGAACTCGGGAGAGTCCGCAGGCTACGGCCGGGAAGTGTCGTTTCGGGTCCCAAACGTCGCAGCATCACCTCAACCGGCATCCACGGCAGGCTGATGAACGGGACGTCTCACCGCCGGAACGATCCGCGCCCGCATCGACCAGCCCCGCCGAGGCTCGCCCTATGATCTCCTCGTGATCGCCTCCACCTACCTGACGATTGTCCTGCTTGGTCAGGGCATCGCGGCCCCGCGTGTTCAGCCGGGCGAATGGAGACTCAAAGGAGCGCCAAACGAGTTCACGATGGAGGCGACCGGGAGCGCCACCGATCCCAAGGGTGCGGTGATCGCGCTGCGATCGGCTTCAAACACGCCTCGTACCAGCGGATCGGTCATGGCCTCGTTCGCCGCGAACGAGTTCCGCGGCCGTCGAGTGACCCTGTCCGCCGAACTTCGGGTCGGTTCCGGCAAGGGCGCGGGCCGTCTGATCCGCGCGGATTCGGATAGCACCGTCGCATTGAC
>JANNJB010000483.1:0-3498 GCA_031405615.1 Vicinamibacteria bacterium
TCTGCTCGATCCCATAAAGGAAGCGTCCACTCGGGTGCATCGGCAGCCTGTAGAACGCCGTCAAACCCGTCACCGGGGAGCCAGGAACTTCCGCCAGATCCCCCGTGTTCCCATCCACCCTGAAGATCTGCAACTGCGAGGGCCGGGAACCCTGCTGCCGAAGCAGGTACAGATATCGCGCCACCGCCGTCGACAATGGCGTGGCCGTCGCGGTCGGACCCGGCGAAGTGGGAGAGGCCGGACCTCCACAACTCGCGCTAGAGAACCATGCGCTCGCAAGCAGCACCAGCCCGGTCCGAACGAACGACCCTGGCCACCGCTCCGTACCCGCCCCATGACCTCGCAGCAGCAATCTTCTGATCAAGGGTCCAAATCCGTTTCCACCGTCGTACTCTCTGCCTACCCTCTGCTCACCGTCAAGGGAGCCGAATGGCTCATTCTTGCCTCTACTCTGGAACGAAGTGCGACCGCTACTGCTTCCCACGTGCGAGCAGGCCGCCGTGGCAAAAGCAATGCTGCCGCCATTCCTCGTCCCGGCTCGTTTTGGCCCACGGCGCAAGCGCCGGACGGGTCGACGAGATTCTTCCGCGGCGACATCGCCCAGAACGTAGGACGGTCCGGGTCGTTGTCCGGGTCGGTGCGCCAAAGGCGCGGACGGCTTCGTCCGAGGCGATCCGAGGGGTCGGGCGTCACCGCCGCCGTACGATTGACTCTGGTACACGAACCCCGGCCAGTTCTGCGCCAGCCACGAATGCGTGGCTATCCGCCAGTCCACCGAAGCGTCGTTGAAGCCATTCCGCCCAGCTTCGTTGATGATCTCGACCGTGACGTTGTCGAACTGCGCAACAACGTTGATGACCTGGGTCATCTAGTCGCGCTGGGCGTTCATCCACTTCGTGTTGCTGGTGACGAGGAGGCCCGGCCCGAGTTCAACCAGCGACGCTGCCCAGGGACATCCGGGCCATGGCCTCTTCGCCGGTCGCCGCGGACTTTCACGCTCGAAGGTCCGCGGTGTCGAAGCACTACCGGTATCTCCTCGACGTGTGCGAAACCCAGCACGCGGTGAGAAGGCGGTACGCGGGGCACACCGGCTTCACGCTCGATCGCACGGTCATCGACGGGGTCGCGGCGCTCTTCATCGGCCGGAAGGATTTCGCCTCGCTTCGAAACGCGGGCACCGAGGTGAAGACGACGATCCGCGAGGTGACCCGGGCCGAGGTGCATTGGGAAGACTCCACCATGATCTTCGACGTGGAGGCCGACGGCTTCCTGCGCCGCATGGTTCGCGCGATGGTGGGGGGCCTCATCTCCGCGGGACGCGGCGCCACCGCGGTGGAACAGCTCGCCAAGGCACTCGAAAGCCACGATCGGAGCCAGTGGCCGGCGCCCGCGGGGCCCGAGGGCTTGTACCTGGTGTCCGTCCGCTACTGAGCGACGGTCAGAGGACGTAGTCGAGAACGGTCCGGGCGAAGAGGGCGGGGCTCTCGTTCGCCACGAAGACCCCCGTATCGAGAAAGACCTCGGTCGCCGGCTTGAAGGCGTCGCGGATCGGCTTCGCGCGGACCGGATCGGCGAAGGGGTCGTGCTTGCCGTAGATGAGGAGCGCCGGGCACTTCACCAGACCGAGGCGATCTTCCATGCGATAGAGCGCCGCCGCGAAGTGACCCTGTTCGCTGGTCTCGCCCGCGCGCCAGAGATCGAGAACCAGCCGCTGCACGAGCGCCGGGTCGGGAGTCCACTGACAGAACCGGTCCCATTTCGCCTTGAGGTGGGAGCCATCCTTCTGGACCGTCCACTGCTTGAACAGCTTCGACAGTTCGATCCGGCCCTCGGCATCCGTGCAAACCGGTCCGGAGAGAACGACCCGATCCACCCGTTCGGGAAACGCCGCCGCGAGTTCGATGGCCACGATAGCGCCGGTGTGATGACCCACGAAGACCGCCTTTTCGACCCCGAGAGCGTCGAGGACATCGACAACGGCGCCCGCGTAGTCGGCCACGGTGGGCTGGCCTTCGACCGGGTCGGAGCAGCCGTAGCCGGGGTTGTCGAGTGCGATCGTGCGTCGATGCTTCGCGAGCAGAGGCAGGACTTCCTTGAACTCGTCCACGGAACGAGGGATCTGGTGAAGCAGGACCAGAGGCGCGCCCGCGCCCGAACCCGCTTCGACGCCGTGGACCTGACCCATGGCGGTGTCGCAGAAGAAGCGGCGTGACGCGGTCATGGATGGGATTATGAACGCGGCGGTCTTTCCCGCCCCCAGGAGCTTTCGATCGATACCCTCAAAGAGAAAGGCGGTTTCTACGTGCCCGAGAGGCACGAGGTGATCTGGAACAGCGATGGGACGCCCCCCGCTCGCTTGACAAGCCCACTCGTCATGCTATCTCCCATCACCACACCTCGCGCTTGCCTCATTGGAAGTATCCGTACACGTCGATCACGAAGTGAGTCGTTCCGGTGGCCATGCCGCATTTGACTGACACCTGGCCTCCGCCGCCCAGGGTGACGACCGCGTTGTTCGAGCGGATAGCTCCAGATTTAAAGTCGATCGTAGTCGTTTCTGGCGGTGTCAAGTGGGCTGGGAATAGGCTCAGGAAGCCCGGATCTGTCGGAAGGACCGAGGTCACAATGACCGCGATCGCCTTCGCGGTGGAGGGGACGCCGCAAGAACCCGTCCCTGGAACCAGCCGCGTACTGCCAGCTGGCAGCGGGCCACGCCCCATCACCCGTGTGTCGAGAAGACGACATGGGGTCACAGTGAAGTAGTCCGCCGGCTCGTCGTCGAGGATTGTCCCGATCGCCTGGCCGACACCGATGGTGGCGTTGTTGGTCCCTGTGAGGTCGATTTGAATGGTCTCGTTTTGCTCCGGGCTCGCATCGCCCACCACGGCCCCCTGCACGACCTGGCTCGACGAGCCCGGCGGGAAATCGAGAGTGCCTGATGCCGGAATCTGGTGGTCCCCCGCGTCTGCCGTCAGGTTCGTGGTTACGTAGCTCGCCCCTACCGGGAAATCGCTCGGGGCCGACAGCGTCACGGTGAACTGCCATGTGTGGAGTCCAGAATCGTGCTCGATCACCGCTGAACTCTGGATGGAGATGGTCGGTCGCCCATCGTCATTGCCGATCCGGCCCTCGCCCTGAGGGTCCAGGATGGATGCGTGAACCGCTTGGCCGAGGTTGACGAAGAACGTGTGCTCGGCCTCCTGGCTCGTATCCCCCACCACCGCGACCGGAACCGACTTCAAGGTCTCGCCCGGTGCAAAGGTCAGCGTTCCCGACGCAGAGAGGAACTCTACGTCCGCCGCCCCAGTCCCGGGAGCCGTCGACCAGCCCACGTACACCGTCTGCCCGCTGGCGGTCATGAGCGATACGGTGAAAACGGCGTTCGTCGTTCCACTGTTGCCCTCCTCGACGCCGGCATCCGAGATCTCCAGCGCCGGCTCTGGATCGTTGTCTTGGATCGTGCCTATCGCCGCACCGTCCGACAGCGACGCGTCCGAC
>JANNJB010000484.1:0-3293 GCA_031405615.1 Vicinamibacteria bacterium
AGGCGCGAGTACATCATCGGTGTGACGGCGCAATGCACAAGCGCGACCAGCACGACGGCGCCGCTCGATACACGGTGAATCGTCCGCCATGCGTTGAAACTCACCCGCCGAGTCTACGATTCGTGCTGGTCGGCTAGCGAGGGAGGCCGATACCCATTTCGGCGGCGAGAACTTCCTTCGCTCCGGGCCTGCCGGTCACCGTCACCCAGACCGTGTCATCGAGGCGCATCTCCAGGACGAACTCCGCGAAGGCGCAGCAGCGGCGCTCCAGGCTGACCCATTCCGCGACCTCGAGAAAAGTCGCGTGGTCGGGGGGCATCTGGAGGGCGAAACCGTTGGGCAGCTCGACCGTCTTCTGGATCTTCCCGCGCACGATCCCCAGGAGTTCCTTCTGCCGTTCGCGCTGCTCGGCGTCAAGTGCGTTGAGCCGACACGCGATCGGCGGGTCGCTTTTCTGCACGTTCAGTGTTTCGCCTTCGCGACCTGCGGGGAGGGCAGCATGACTCGATCGGTAGAGGCGATGCCCGGCTGCAGCCACCTCGAACTGAAGATCAGGGCGGACAGCGGGCTGAGTCGGGGTTGTGATTCTTCGGTCATGGTCCTTTGGGAGAGGAAGCGCGAATCTATCAAGGCCGAACCATCGGCCTCGTTCCCGTCTTGCGGTCGTCTCATCTTCGTCGTATTCCCTCGGCACACTCCCGGTCATGATCTTTACGAAGACGATTCAACGTGCGTGGCACGCCCTCGCCCTGGCCGCTACCCTTTCTGTGACCGTACCGGCTCAGGCCCAGGTGGACAAGGGGGTCTTGCAGGGCCGGATCGTGGACCCATCCGGGGGCCCGGTATCGGGGGCGAGCGTGGTGGCCACCCTTCTCGCCCGCGGCCTCGCGAGAGGCGGGCAGACGGGGAGCGACGGAGGATTCGCTTTACCTGGACTCTTTGCCGGCGCCTACGAAGTCAAGATCGAGGCCCCCGGGTTCCGCACGGAAAAGGTGAACCTGTCTATCGGCGTCGGCGAAACCGAGATAATGGACATTCGTCTCTCGCTCGCGAGCCTCACCGCAGAGGTGGAGGTCGTGGGGGAGGCAATCTTGACCCGCAACGCCCCGCTGGTGGCGGGGGTGATCACCGGCGAACAGCTTGACAATTTGCCCGTGAACGGACGGAACTGGTCCAACCTGACCGCGCTTGCTCCCGGAGCCGTCAATACGTCGGATGGGACTCAGGCGTCGGTCCGGGTGTTCGGTCGCGCTCGCGATGACAATAACTGGACGTTCGACGGTGTCGACGCTTCCGGGGTGAAGGACCCTCGTCAAGAAGCTTCCCTCCGACTGGTCATGTCACAAGAAGCCATCGCGGAGTTCCAAGTAGCCTCCGCAAGCTACGGCGCTGAGTCTGGAACCGGTGCGGGCGCGCAGGTGAACCTCGTCTCGAAGACCGGCACCAACGTTTGGCAGGGGAGTCTCTTCTACTTCGGACGCCGCGATTCTCTCGACTCGCGGCGCGTGTTGGATCCCCTTCCCGAAGAGCCGCCCTTCACTCTGAATCAGTTCGGCGCGTCTTTTGGAGGTCCCGTGGTCAAAGACCGCACCTTTGTGTTCGTGACCTATGAGGGGCTGAGGCAGGAGCTGGGCGTCACCAGCGAGCGCGCGGTGGGCGTCCCGAGCGCGTCGCTGCGGGCACGCGCGCTTGCAACCTCGCCGCCTCTCGCGGGCGTGGTCGCGGCTTTCCCGGTGGGAACACCCACCTCCAATCCTGACGTCGATTCGTTCGTGGGCCGCAAGGAGATGCGATGGAACGAGGACAGCTTCCTGATCCGGCTCGATCACAAGGTCTCGTCCTCGACCAACGTCTTTCTCCGCTACAACGGGGTGATCGGCGACATTAACAGCGAAATTCGTAGCGACTACATGGAAACCCGCGCTTCCGAAGTGAAGCCCTCGAACCTCACCGCACAGTTGCAGCGGGTGTTCGGTACCTCCTCGGTGATGGATTTCAGGCTCGGTATGAACCGCTCGCCCTTGGATCGCTCCCAAAAGGGGCTCTTCTCTGAAGGGGTGGAAATCGTGGGAGTCACGAGCGGGTCGACCCGCGCCACCGTACGGAACATCGAGCAACCGAAGTCCTACACATTGGCCACGAGCTTCGCGGGGGCTCGAGGACGTCACCTCATCAAGGTGGGGGCGGAGTTCCGGCAACTGCACATCGACGTGGGCCAGGACAGCGAAACCACCGTCCGTTTCGCGAATGCAAGCGCCTTCGTGAACAACACCATGAACCGGATGCGGGTAACCGGCGATCTGCCCCTGGCTCGCGGACGCCGGCACTACCTTCTGGGCTTCGTCCTGGACGAGGTCCGGGTCAATTCCAGCTTCACTCTGCAGGCAGGCTTGCGTTACGAGTACTACTCGGTCATGACCGAACGGGACGGCCGTGGCCGCCTCTTCGACATCCAGAACTGTTTCCCGCGGTCGAGTGTCGACTTCTACTGCCCCGCCGGCACACCCTGGTACGAAAGTGACCCGAACAACCTCGCGCCGCGGGTTGGCTTCTCTTACTCTCCGCGCGGTGCGGACGGCAAGACGGTGATCCGGGGTGGCGTCGGGATCTTCTACAGCAACGGGCAGAACGACGACGTCATGGCTCCGGTCGACAACATCGCCGACCGGCTCGAGGTTACGGGCGCCGGTCTCTCCTATCCCATAGCACCCGCCCTCTCGCGGCTCTCCCTCCGCGCCCCGCAGCCGCGCTCCCTGCAGCGCGATCGGAGGGACATGTACGCGGATCAGTGGAGTCTGTCGGTGCAGCGGGATCTCGGTTCACAGGTGCTGGCCGAGGTTTCTTACATCGGGAGCCGCGGGCACAACCTCTTCAACCGGATCTACGTGAATGCCATCACCAACGGGAGCCAGCCCCTGAACACACCCGCTTTGCGCAACACCAATCTGATGGACGAGAAGGGGCAGCGGGGGTCGAGCAGATTCAACGGGCTGAACCTGAGCCTCACTCGCCGCGCGCGCCAAGGGCTTCTCGTTCAGGCCCAGTACATGCTGGCGAAAGCAACCGACAACAACGCGGGGAACGGGGAGGGAAGCCAGTTGATGATCTCTTCCTGCCCCGACTGCGACGAAGGTCCTGCCGACTTCGATATTCGCCATTCCTTCTCGGCCAATGCGGTGATGCAGCGGGGCGGATGGACCCTTGCGTCGGTAGTCACCGCGCGGACGGGCCGCCCGGTGAACGTCACCGTAAACCACGTTGGGCCCGACGGAAGCGGGGACGCTCAGCGGCCG
>JANNJB010000485.1:0-3101 GCA_031405615.1 Vicinamibacteria bacterium
CGACCCTTCGCCGTAGCCCGGGAAATAGAAGTTGAAGTCGAGCGGCGAGCCGAACTGCAGATTGCCGAAGTTGACGCCCGCGCGTCCCCAGCCCTGCATCGCGGCCAGGATCGTCATCATGCGGGCCCACTGCATGCCCGTCGCGGTGCGGCACGCGCCGCCTACGCCCACACCCCAGCTGCCCGCGCCGAGGTAGGTCTTCTTCGTTCCCCACTCGCGCGCGAGGGCACGGACATCGCGGGCCGGCACGCCGGTCTCTGCTTCCTGCCACTCGGGTGTCTTGGCCTGGCCGTCGGTCTCGCCCAGAACGTAGGCCTTCCATTCGTCGAAACCGTTGGTGCGCTCCGCCACGAACTTCTTGTCGTAGAGGCCTTCGGTGATCCAGACGTGACAGATCGCCTGCGCGAGCGCCGGATCGGTCCCCGGCTTGGGTGCGATCCACTTGCCGCCGACGTGCGCCGCGGTGTGGTTGAGGTGCGGGTCGATGTGGACCATCTTGATGCCGAGCTGCTTCGCCCACTCGCGCCGCTGGGTTCCCTCGAATCCGTAGGTGGTGTCCGGGTCGCTCGACCAGAACACGATCATCTCGGCTTCCTTGAGACAGTCCTCCACGGTGCCGTAGAACTCCGGGCAGCCGAGGCGGAGGCTGTTGCCCCAGTGGTGCATGGCCCCCCAGAACCAGCCTTCCCAGCTGTCGGGCGTGTGCATCAGTTTCGTGGCGCCGACGATGTTCCAGAAGCGGTTGAAGGCGCTCAGGTAGTGCCCGAGATTGCCCCACTGGTGATGCGAGCCGTGGTCGACCGCGATGGCGCCCGGGCCCACGGCCTTGGCCCGCTTGATCTCGCTGGCCACGAGATTGAGCGCTTCCTCCCAGCTGATGCGGACGAACTCGGACTTGCCTCGATTCTGGGTGTTGCGCTCGCCGTTCGGATCGAAGTCGACCCGCTTCATCGGATAGAGCAACCGGCTCTTGGAGTACACCATCGACTTCTGGCACATGCCATGCGCGCCCAGGGTCGTGCGCCGCGGCGGGGTAAACGTCTGGCCGCGTGCGGTGATGGACCAGGACGGCGCGTCCTCGTCGGTGAAGTCGATCGGGGTGGTGCGGAGGATCTTGCCGTCCTTCACGTAGACGAAGATCGGGCCGCCGTTGGTGCCTGAGGTGTAGCGGGTGACCCCGTTGCCCATGTCGGTCCCGGCTTTCCAGGTGACCGATTCGAGCCGGCCCATGACGCCCAGAAACCAGACCGCGAGCTCGTCGGAACCCTGCAGGCGAACCTTGAAGTTCTTCGCGGCGTCGACACGCTCCAGCAGGTCGAACGGCGGGGTGAGGAAGCTCTCGGCGAGAGCCCGGTTCTTGAACTCGAGGACGATATCGGGGGATTCGTGGATGCCGCGGCCCGTGCTGATCTTGCCGTGGTCGAGCTTGATCCAGCGACCCTCGGGTTTGTCGCGCAGTCGGAACTGCACGACAAGATTCTTCTCCTTCAGGCGGGCGGCGTAGTCCGGATACACGCGCGCGGCCAGCCGCATCGCCTGCGGAATACCCCACAACAGGATCGTGAGATTCATGTCACCCTCCAGAAACGGACGTGGAGCCACGGGGCTCCGGAGCTGCGGCCACCGAAGCGGCGGCGCAGCGAAGACAGGCATGGAGCGATCGAAGGAGCGCGGCCCGCTCTTTCCCGCCCAGTTCGGCGAGCAGGACCCGGTTCGCGCGGCGGCGGCTCGCATCGAGACGGGCGAGTGCTACCCGCCCTTTCGCGGTTATGGACAGCCCCTTGCGTCGCCGGTCCCCCTCTTCCGGCTGCTGCCGTACGAGGCCCTTGGCGAGGAGCTGCGCCACGAGGGTACTCACGCTGGCCCGGGACACGCCGCGCGCCTCGGCGATCTCCGAGCCCAGCACCCCGCCGGTCGGCCGCGCCGCCCGCCCGTCGGGCGCGTGAAAGTTCGGGTCGCCGGCCACCTGAAGGAGCACCAGCCACTGCTGGGTGGTGAGACCCGCGCGCGCGGCCAATCCTTCACCGAGCTTCCCCAGCTGGTTGCTGAGGTCGAGGACCGCCAGCACGATGGACTCCTCCACCGACGCCTTCCCGGGAACCGCTCGCGACATTGGTTAAGGACACTACCTATCGCCCGACCCCCGGTCAAGGAGATTCCCCCTTTTGCCCCTCGCCGCCCGGGGGAGCTTGGGCCCAACGGGGGGCGATCGCTACCATTCCTTTCCATCATGACCGATGTGACCAAAGCCGACTTCTCCCTGAATCTCGAATGGCAGGGAGGGCAGCGTTTTCAGGGCACATCCGGCGGCGCGTCGATGGTGATGGACGGCAAACGCGAGGCCGGACCTTCACCGGTGCAGGCGGTCGCATTCGCGCTCGCCGGCTGCATGGCGATCGACGTGGTGGACGTGATCGAGAAAGGCCGGCTCCCCGTGAAGTCGGTGACCTGCGACATGGATGTCTTCCGCGCCGCCGAGACGCCGCGCAAGATCACGGGGATCCGCCTGCACTATGTGGTCACGGGCGACGTGCCCTCGGATCGGGTGGCCCGGGCCATCGAGCTCTCGCGCGAGAAGTACTGTTCGGTCTGGCACTCCCTCGATCCCGCCATCGACTTCAAGACAAGTTTCACCGTGAATCCGTGACGCCTTTCGAGTATCCGCGCGAACTCGAACCCTGGGGGTATTCGGAGGCCTGGCACCGGCGTTTCGAGGACCTGGCGCCCGAGGGCTCGTTTCCCGCGCGCGTGGTCCGGGACCACCGCGGCTACTTCCGTGTCCACACCGCGAAGGGCGCGTTGATCGCCACCACCGCGGGTCGACTCAAGCACAACGCACAGCACGCGTCCGACCTTCCCGCCGTGGGTGACTTCGTGGCCCTCAAGGAGGTGCGCGAGGAAGGCCACCAGCAGGGGCGCGGGGTCATCCAGCTGGTCCTGCCCCGCCTCACCGCCTTCAAACGCAAGGCGGCAGGACATCTGACCGAAGAACAGATCGTCGCTTCGAACATCGACACCGTCTTCATCGTCTGCGGCCTCGACTCGGACTACTCTCCGCGACGGGTCGAGCGGTACCTGATCCTCGCCCGGGAGAGCGGCGC
>JANNJB010000486.1:0-4416 GCA_031405615.1 Vicinamibacteria bacterium
TGTTCACAGTTTCGCCAACAACATCAACACCCACGATGGCGGCTCCCACCTGATCGGTTTCAAGAGCGCGCTCACCCGCACCCTGAACAGTTACGCCCAGTCCAAGAACCAGCTCAAGGACGGCGAGGCCTTCCAGGGCGAGGACACCCGCGAAGGCCTGTGCGCGGTCATCAGCGTCAAGGTTCCAAACCCCCAGTTCGAGGGACAGACCAAGGGCAAACTCGGCAACTCCGAGGTGAAGGGTCTGGTCGAGAGCCTCGTCAACGAGAAACTTGGCGCTTTCCTCGAGGAGAATCCCGGCCTCGCCAAGCGCATCCTCCAAAAATGCCTGGACGCGCTCCGCGCGCGCGAGGCGGCCCGAAAGGCCCGAGACCTCACCCGTCGCAAGGGCGCCCTCGACAGCGCCGGCCTGCCCGGCAAGCTCGCGGAATGCCAGGAGCGCAATCCGGCTCTGTGCGAGTTGTATCTGGTCGAGGGCGAATCCGCCGGCGGTTCGGCCAAGCAGGGACGCGACCGCGTGTTCCAGGCGATCCTGCCGCTCAAGGGCAAGATCCTGAACGTTGAGAAGGCCAGGCTCGACAAGACCCTCGCCTTCGAGGAAATCCGGAACATCATCGCCGCCCTCGGCACCGGGGTCGGCGCCGACGATTTCGATGTCACGAAGCTCCGCTATCACCGGATCATCCTGATGTGCGACGCCGACGTCGACGGCAGCCACATCCGCACGCTCCTGCTCACGTTCTTCTATCGCCAGATGAAGGAACTGATCGAACGGGGACACCTCTTCATCGCGCAGCCTCCGCTCTACAAAGCTAAACACGGCAAGTCGGGCCGCTACCTCAAGGACGAGCACGCGCTCGACAGCCATCTCCTCGACCGGGCGCTTGACGGCCGCACGATCTCGAACGCCTCCGGCGCCACCGTCGACCCCGCCAAGGTCCGCCGTTTCGTCGAACGTCTCACCGGCGTCGCCAAGCTGCTCTCGAAGATCGAACGCCGTGGCATCTCGCGAAAGCTCGCCGACATCCTGGTCCGCCAGGGCGCCAAGGACACCGGCTTCTTCCAGGACAAAGCGGCGCTTCAGGCCGCCATCCAGCCCTACCGGGACGCGGGCGACGAGATCAGCGTCGAAGCCCTCGAAGGCGAGCCCGGCTATCGGATCGCCTACGAGGACAAGAGCGTTTCTCCGCCCCGCCGCTCGACGGTCGGCGTCGAGTTCCTTTCCTCTCCCGAATACAAGGCGCTCTTCTCGGCCTTCGAGGACGTCAAGGAATTCGACCAGCCGCCCTTCGAAATCCACCAGGGAACGAACACCGAGAAGGTCTTCGCACGCGACGCCCTGGTGGCGAAGCTCATGGACGAGGGCCGCAAGGGCCTCCAGATCCAGCGCTACAAGGGTCTTGGGGAAATGAACCCCGAAGAGCTTTGGGAAACCACCATGGACCCCACCCAGCGGACCCTCGTGCAGGTGCGGCTGGAGGACGAGGAAGTCGCCGAAGTGATGTTCTCGACCCTCATGGGCGACGCCGTCGAACCCCGCCGCCTCTTCATCGAAGAGAACGCGCTCAACGTTCGCAACCTGGACGTCTAGAAAGCCAGGGACCCAAAAACCTTGACCCAGAACGATTACGCCCTAGTCACGATCCCCATCAATATCGCCGACGAGATGCGCCAGTCCTACATGGACTACGCGATGTCGGTGATCATCGGGCGCGCGCTGCCCGATGTGCGCGACGGCCTCAAGCCCGCGAACCGACGCGTGCTCTTCACGATGTTCGAGATGGGCCTCATGCCCGGAAAGGCGTTCCGCAAGAGCGCCGGCATCGTCGGCGACGTCATGGGCAAGTACCACCCGCATGGCGACACCGCGGTGTACGACACGCTCGTCCGGATGGCCCAGGGCTTCAACATGCGCGCCATCCTGGTGGACGGCCAGGGCAACTTTGGCTCGGTCGACGGCGACCGGGCCGCGGCCATGCGGTACACGGAGGCGCGGCTCACCAAGGTCGCGACCACCATGATGGCGGATCTGGATAAGGAGACCGTCGAGTTCCAGCCCAACTACGACGATCGCCTCGAAGAGCCGACCGTCCTTCCGACCATACTTCCGGCCCTGCTCGTGAACGGGTCCTCCGGCATCGCCGTGGGCATGGCCACGAACATCCCTCCCCACAACCTCGGAGAAATCGTGGAGGGACTCGTCTATCTGGTTGAGAACCAGGCCCTGGCTCCCGACGAGCGAACTGCCGGCCTGCTGGAACGCGTTTTGGGCCCGGACTTCCCCACTGGAGGGTACATCCTCGGCAAGAGCGGGATCCGACAGGCCTACCTCACCGGTCGCGGCTCGGTGACGATGCGGGCGCGCGCCGAAATCGAGAAACGCAAGGGCGACAAGGAGGCGATCGTCGTCACCGAGATCCCCTACCAGGTCAACAAGGCGCGGGTCATCGAAAAGATCGCCGAACTCTGGCGGGACAAGAAGATCGACGGCATCACGGAGGTGCGCGACGAAAGCGACCGCCGGGGCATGCGCATGGTGGTCGATATCCGCAAGGGCGAGTCCGCGCAGGTCATCCTGAACCAGCTCTACAAGCAGACCCAGCTCCAGGACACCTTCGGAATCAGCATGCTCGCCATCGTTCACAAGCGGCCGCGCGTGCTCACCCTTCTCGAAGCGTGCGAGTACTTCATCGGGTTCCGCCGCGAGGTGGTTCGGCGACGCATCGAGTTCGAGCTGCGCAAGGCGGAAGCCCGCGCCCACATCCTGCGCGGTTATGTCATCGCCCTCGACAACCTCGACGCCGTTATCTCCCTCATCAGGAGCGCTCCCTCGCCGCAGGAGGCCCGCACCCAGCTCATCGCGCGCTTCTCGCTCTCCGAGATCCAGGCCGGCGCCATCCTCGAGCTGCAACTCCAGCGCCTCACCGGCCTCGAACGCCAGAAGATTCTGGACGAACTCACGGAAATCGAAGCCACGATCGCGCGGCTCAAGAAGATCCTCGGCAGCAAACACGAGATCGATCTCATCGTGGTCGCCGAACTCAAGGGACTCAAGGAAACCCACGGCGACAACCGGCGCACCGAGCTGATCGATGCCCCCGACGACATTTCCATCGAAGATACGATCGCCGACGAGGACGTGGCCATCTCCATCACCCACGATGGTTACATCAAGCGCACCCCCATGACTCTCTATCGCAGCCAGCGCCGGGGCGGGCGGGGCCGGGTGGGCATGAAGACGAAGGAAGAGGATTTCGTCGAGAACCTCTTCGTCGCGTCCACCCACTCGTACGTTCTGATCTTCACCAATCGGGGCCGCCTCTACTGGCTCAAGGTCCACGAGATTCCCGACGTCGGCCCCCAGGCCAAGGGCAAGGCGGTGGTGAATCTGGTTCGGCTGCAGGAAGGCGAGAAGATCGCCGCCTTCGTCGCCTGTCGGGATTTCGAGGCCAAGGGCTACATCGTGCTCGCCACCCGTAAAGGCGTCATCAAGAAGACCGAACTCGCGAACTTCTCGAATCCCCGGCCGGGCGGGATCATCGCGCTTGGGGTCGAAGACGATGACGCGCTCATCGACGCAATGCAGACCACCGGTTCCGACCAGTTGCTGCTCAGTACGCGCGGAGGCATGGCCATTCGGTTCGAGGAAACCGATGTGCGGCCCATGGGGCGAACCGCCTATGGCGTCAAAGGCGTCGATCTGGAGGAGGCCGATGCCGTGGTCTCCCTCGAGGTCGTGCGCGAAGCCGGCAAGGTTCTCACGGTTTGCGAGAACGGATTCGGGAAGTGCACCCCGATCGAGGAATACCGGGTCCAGGGTCGGGGCGGAAAGGGCATTATCAACATCAAGACCGAGGGCCGGAACGGGGCGGTGATCGGGGTCCAGTTCATCAGCGGCGACGAGGGCGTGATGCTCATCACCGGCAAGGGTATGATCATCCGGACGCGATCCTCCGAAATCTCGACGATGGGCCGGAACACGCAGGGCGTGCGCTTGATCCAGACCGACGATGGCGACCAGCTCGTTTCCATCGCACGTCTCGCCGAGAAGGACGAGGGTGCCGAGACAACGGACACGGCCGACGACCAGGCCCCAACAGACACGCCAGGGAGCGAATCATGAAACAGTCCTACGCCGGATTTGTCGCGGTCGCGGTAGCCGCCTTCACCATCGCGTGCGGCAACCAGGAAACCCAGGTCATCGAGAACTTCTTTCGCGCGGTCAAGGCGAAGGACAATCAGACCGTCACCAGTTTCTCGATGGTTCAGTTCGATCAGGAAGTGAAGAGCTGGAAGGTCAAGAACGTCGGCGACGAACAGCGCACACCGGCTCCGCTGGGGTCACTCGCGTCCGCGCTCAAGGCCGCCGACGAAGCCGCCGCCCAGAACAAGAAGGACGCGGGCGCCTATTTCAAC
>JANNJB010000487.1:0-5554 GCA_031405615.1 Vicinamibacteria bacterium
GTCCACGTCTACGGCACGGAGGGACGGATCTCGGTCGACATCCCGTTCAACATCCCGCCGGACCGGCCGACCCAGATCTTCGTCACCGCGGGCGGCGACCCGCCCGTCGCCCCAGCGACCGAGACGCTGACCTTCCCGACCGCCGATCCCTACGGTGTCGAGGCAGAGCGGTTCGCGGCCGCCGTCCTCGACAGCGAGCCCGTCCCGGTGGACCCGGCCGACGCCGTCGCCAACCTGCGGGTCATCGAGCGCCTGTTCGAGGTCGCCTCGCGCAGCTGAGGCGCCGCTCCCGGAGCGGCGCGCCTCGCCTCGCCGGGCTCCTCGCCTAGCTCTTCGCCGACCCGTCGTAGTAGCGCTGGGCGAGGGCCCAGGCATCGATGCCGCAGACCGAACCGATCCGCCGGCCCTCGACGTCATCGGCCGGGATGTGGATGCCCATGAACAGCCGTGACAGGCCGGCCTGGTCGGCCGCGTCGAAGTAGGTCGCCTCCTCGACCTTCTCGCCGGGATACGCGGGTGCCAGGGCGGAGATGAAGCGGGTGTCGGCCCAGTCCTTGGCGTTGACGGCCTTGGTGACAAGGCCCTTCTTGCGCCAGATCACGAACGCGGTGTCGAACAGGGTCTCGTAGTGAGCGCGGCCGCCGGTGAGCCCGTAGAACTGGGCGTTGTCCGCGAAGCCGGTGAGCTTGAGGCCGGAGAGCATGCCCGAAACCGTCTCGTTGTCGAGCTTGAGGGCCTTGCCGACGACCGCGTACGAGTTCGCGGGATCCTTGCGCATCATCTCGATGCCCTCGAACCAGCCGTGGACGAAATCGCGGACACTCTCGGGGGCGGAGTCGATGACGTCCTGCCGGGCGACCAGGGTGTCGGCGATGATGTTCGTCGCGGCCGTGGTGGAGACAAGCACATGAGCTTCGCTCTCGCGCGCGGTGACGGCGCCGGAAAGATCGGGCTCCCAGGTGACCGCGGCGTCGACCTGCTTCGCCTTGAACATGGCGGCCGCGGCGGGCGCGTCCTGGGTGAAGATGATGCCCTTCTCCACCGCTCCGCGGTCTTCGGGAGAAAGACCGGACTGGGAGAGAAGATAGAGAAGCAGGAAGTGGGAGGGCGTGAACTGGGTGCACGCGATCTTCTTGCCCTTGAGACCTTCGATCGAGGTGATGGTGTTGACCGAAACGATGCCGTCTCCACCGCGCGACCAGTCCTGCATGAGGATGGAGCGGGCGGTCTGGTTCTGCTCAGCGAGGATGGAGGCTTCGCGCGCCCAGTTGTCGACGGTGTTCCACATGATGTCGATGTCTCCGTTGCGGAAGGCCGCGAGCTTCGCGGCGGGATCCTCGAGAAGAACGAACTTCACGTCGAGGCCGAACTGTTTTTTATAGAGCGAGGCCGGGCTCGCCTCGAGACCGCCGTTGGCGACAATGCCCGGCGCGTGGCCGGCCCAGGTATTGATCGCGACCACCAGGGGGCGGGAGATCTTGCCGCCTTTCGCGAGCACACCCGCGGTGACGCCCGTGGAACCCGCGTTTCGGCCGGGATCGGCGGGAGCGTTTCGGAGCGCACCGAAGTCATCGGCGTTGGCGGTCTGCGCGGGCGCCGCCTCTTTGCCGCCGGTCGCCCACTTGCGAATGTCGGCCCCGAAGTTCCGGACGCCGAAGTAGATGATGGTGAGGCCCAGCAGCACCATGATGGCCTTGCCGAGCGGTGTGATCTTCATTATTTCGCCTCCGCGATATGGACAACTAAGACTTTATCTGAACTGCGCCCCCAACGGATTGAGTCAACCTGCGGTCCCATTCGTCCGGCCCGCGCTTCCCTGGCCTTGCTCATGCAAAAGTGATGAAAGTATGCTGAGCGCATGAGTTCCACCATGGTGCAGATTCGCAGCGTGCCGAGAGATCTCCATCGCCGCCTGAAGGCACGGGCCGCTCTCGAGGGCGTCTCGATGTCGAGCTATCTGGTTCGCGAGATTCGGAAGTCGCTGGACCGGCCGACGCGACAAGAGGTTCTCGAGCGGCTTGCGGCAAGGCCGGTACGGCGTCTCGTGACCAGCAGCGCGTCGCTGATCCGCGCCGAACGCAACGCGAGGTGATCGTCCTCGACGCCTCATGCCTGGTCGAGTTGCTGGTGGGCACCCGCCAGGGGCGGGCGGTAGCCGCGCGAATCGCCGACCCTGCGGTGAGCCTCCACATCCCCCACCTCGCTGATGTGGAGGTCATCCAGACGTTGCGCCGTTTCGTTCGGGATGGCGAGATTGACGCGGCCGCGGCTCGGGGGGCCATCGACGACCTCCGGTCGCTTGATCTGGAACGGCACGCTCACGAGCCTCTCCTCGATCGGGTGTGGTCGCTGCGCGAGAACCTGTCCGCCTACGACGCCGTGTACATTGCGCTCGCCGAGGCGCTCGATGCGACGCTCCTGACCTGCGACGCGAGGCTGTCTCGCTCCCCGGGCGCGTTCAAACGGATCGAACTGGTGAGATAGGAGCGCCCCGGCGTATCCTCGAGGGCAATGAAGCTCGTCCTCGTCCTGGCCGCCTCCATCCTCCCGGCCGCGATCGTCCACGCTCAGTCCGGCCCGCCCTTCGAGGTCCAGGAAGCCAGCATCGCTCAGATTCATGCGGCGATGCGGGAGGGCCGGTTGACGTGCCGCGCACTGGTCGAGACCTATCTCCGTCGAATCGACGCGTACGACAAGAACGGCCCGGCGATCAACTCGCTGGTGGTCACGAACCCCCGGGTCCTCGAGGAAGCCCTTCTGCTCGATCGCCGCTTCGCCACGGCGGGCCTGACCGGGCCGCTGCACTGCGTCCCGATCATCGTGAAGGACAACTTCGAAACCATCGGCCTTCAAAGCGCCAACGGTTCGTTGTCCCTCGCGGGTTTCATCTCGGACAAGGATGCGTTTCAGGTCAGACGAGTGAAAGAGGCGGGCGCCCTGGTACTCGCCAAGTCGAATATGGCCGAATGGGCCTTCACGCCCTACGAGACCGTGAGTTCGATCCTGCCCGGCTACACGAAGAATCCTTACGGGCTCGACCGCGTCACTGCCGGCTCGAGTGGCGGGACGGCAGCGGCGATCGCGGCAAGCCTCGGGGCTGTCGGCCTCGGAAGCGACACCGGCAACTCCATCCGCGGTCCGTCGTCGCATCAGGCACTGGTCGGGATCCGCTCGACCATGGGTCTCACCAGCCGCGGCGGCGTCATGCCGCTCTCCTATCTCGCCGACATCGCGGGGCCGATGGCACGTACAGTGGAAAACGCGGTGGCGGTGTTTCAGGTCATCGTCGGTGAGGATCCCTCAGATCCGGTGACCGCCGCGGCGCCCGCGCATCTTCCCCAGGATTACCGAAAAGCGCTGGTCGCGGACGGCCTCAAAGGCGCGCGCATCGGTGTCCTGCGACAGGCCTACGAGCGCGAAACCACGGATCCCGAAATCGTTCGGATCTTCATGCGAGCCGTCGATGACCTTCGCCGGGCGGGCGTCGTGGTGATTGATCCCGCTCCGGTCCCCGGCTTCGATGAGATTCGGCGGCCGCAGGGGACGGGATCGTGCCGGGGTTTCAAGTACGACATCAATGAGTACCTCGCCGCTCGAGGTGATCGCGTGCCGGTCAAGTCGCTCACCGAGATCGTGAAGGGCGGCCGCTTTCACCCTTCGGTTCGGTCGCGGCTCGAGCAGGCGGAGCAAGGGCCCGCGAACGGCCCGGACTCGCCCGAGTGCCAGGCGGATACCGCGTATCGCGAACGCCTTCGTCTCGCGGTGACGCAGTTGATGGACAGCCAGAAGCTCGATGCCCTCGTCTACCCGACCTGGAGCAATCCTCCGCGCCTGATCGGCGATCTCAACACGCCGCACGGCGACAACTCTCAGGTCTTCTCGCCGGTCACCGGCTTCCCCGCGATTCAGGTCCCGATGGGCTACTCGCTGGGCGACCGCCTCCCCGCGGGCCTCACCTTCTTTGGCCGGGCGTGGTCCGAGGTCACACTGATCCGGCTCGCGTATTCATACGAGCAGGCGACGCGTCACCGCCGGCCGCCCGCTTCGACGCCGCCCCTCCGGTAGATGAAACGCACCCTCTGCCCGCGGAGGACATGCGCATCATGACGGATGCCACGGCGGTCAGCGCCCCAGGTTCTCCACCGCCTTCCGCAGGCTCTTCACGTCGATAGCGGGAAATCGGAAAAGCTCGTCCTCGATCTCCCCGAAGAGGACCCGCAACCGCTCCGGATCGACCACACCTTCGCGAACCAGGGCCACCACGTCGGCGCGGTCGCGAGCATGTCCTCGTTCGAGCTTCGACAACACAAGGGTATAGGGGTCGAAATGATGCACCGCGAGCCTCCCAACCTGATCGATGAACTGGCAGCGCTCTCGCCACCCCGGCAGGGCGGGTACGAAGTGAGCGGGCGACACCAGCTCCACGTTGAGGTTCAGCCGTTCCTTCAACTCAACCATCGACCGCAGGACCTCGTCATCTTCGGGCTCGAAGGTGAGGTCGACGTCAACCGTCGACTCGCGAAGACCCCTGACCAGCTGAGAGGCTCCACCGGTCAGGTAGAGCCGGACCGGTTCTCGCGCGGCGTGGGACAACTCCTTCAGGAAGGCCTGGAGGCGGGAAAGGTCTACGGCGTCGCGCACGCCAGGGCCCTTTCGTAGCTCACCAGGCGGCGGACGAGCGCGTTGTACTGGCCGTGTGCGTTGTTCCCATGCTCCTTGCCGAGAAGGAAGTAAAGACGCCGCTCCGGATCCTCGAAAGGCGTTTCGAACTGCAGCCCGAGCGAATGCAGCTTCGGCGCGCCGATCGACACCAGCAAGGACTCCACCGTCTCTTCGCCGCGGGCAAGATCCTCGAGGCCCTTCGAGATGAGTTCAGCGCCGGGAAGTCCATCCATGAACGAACAGATTGTACGGCGAGGGCCCAATCTTGACGCTTTCTTGATGCCGGGCGCGTAATTCTTGAGCCCATCTTGAGGACGGAATCCCCATACTGCCACCATCATGAATACATACCTTCCACTGGGCATCGGCTGGCCCGGCCAGAACACCTCAGACACCCCGTACTGGCTCGCTTCCGTCCTGGCCTTCGTGTTCACGGTTGCATTTGTGGTGCTGTCCAAGCGCACCGTCTTTAAGTCAGCGGGACGCAGGAAGGGTCCCAAACCTCCCATCGCGGCGCTGCTCCTGAGCGGCGTCCTCGCATTCGGCCTTCTGGCGACACCCGCGCAGGCCCAGGACCCGCAAGCGCCCGCGCCAGCGATCACGATCGGAGCTTTCGTCGAGACCTACGTCTCCTGGAATTTCAACAAGCCCGAAAACGGCGTGACGGCATTCCGTGGCTTTGACGCGCGCCACAACTCGTTCGCGCTCTCAAACGCCGTACTCGACACCCGCTGGACCGCGGGTGCGGTCTCCGGACGCCTGGCCCTGCAGACCGGCGACACTCCGGACATCTATTACGGCTCCGAAGCAACAAGCGATGTGCGCCACATCCTCGAGGCCACCGTGGCGTGGAAGGCGCCGGTCGGCAAGGGGCTCACGCTCGACGGAGGCC
>JANNJB010000488.1:0-8178 GCA_031405615.1 Vicinamibacteria bacterium
GCGCGAACGGCCAGTGGGTGACCTCCACAGCCGTCTATGACAGGCAGTAGGCGCTTCCGCGATACCCTCACCGGCCGCAAGCGAGTCGTCTCCCTCACCCCCGTGCTTCCCTCTCGAAAGAGAGTCAGATTTCCCGACCCACGGTCACAAACTGGCTGGAAGTCTACGAGACCACGCAGGTCGTCCATCTCCTTCGGCCGTTCTCGGGGGGAGGGCAGCGGGAGATCGTCGCCCAGCCCAAGGCGTTCGGTTTCGACACCGGCCTCGTATGCCATGCGCGGGGCTGGGATTCTCTGCGGACGGATGACTGTGGCCTGTTGTGGGAGCACCTCGTTCTGGACTCGATCATTGCCTCGGGAACAGATCGGCTCCACTTCTGGCGCGACAAGCAGCAGCGCGAGGTGGACTTCGTCGTCCCGCGCGGGCATGACAGCGTGGATGCCATCGAATGCAAATGGAACCCGTCCGCTTTCGAGTCGCGAGGACTCAAGGCGTTCCGTGAGCTCTACCCCAGGGGCCGGAACTACGTCGTGAGCCCGTTGAACGGACCACGCTACGACCGGGTGGAGGGCCGATTGAAGCTGCGCTTCGTGTCCCCCCGCGACCTCCGACTCGACCTCGCGGGGTGATTCAGCGCGTCATCGGCGGAGCCGTCTGCGCCATGATGCTGCCGACGATACGGACGAGTTCAAGAAAACGCAGGCGAATTCCGCATAGAGTCATGGCAACTCGCGGGTACCTATTAGCGGGGCCGCGAATTCAAGGAGATTGCCTGATGCGAAAGAACCTGTTTGTGAGTACCCTCGTGGTGACGTTTGCGATGCTGAGCTCGGCCTCGATGGCCGCGGCCGCCGACAACTGGATGGGCGCCTGGAAACTGAACGTTGCCAAATCCAAGTATGCCCCGGGCCCCGGGCCCAAAAGTCAGACCCTGACCTTCGAAGGCACCTCCGCGGGAATCAAGCTTTCCACGGAAGCGGTCGGAGCCGACGGCGCCACCAACAAAGGCGGGTACACCGCGAAGTTCGACGGCACCGATGCTCCCTGGGTCGGCAATCCCGACGCTCCCTGGGTCGGCAATCCCGACGCCGATACCGCCGCGCCCAAGCGGGTCGACGCCAACACCTACGAGAATGTCTGGAAGAAGGGCGGCAAGGCCACCATCACTGCGAAGGGCGTCGTTTCCGCGGACGGCAAGACCCTCACCCTTACCCAGACCGGAAAGAACGTGAAGGGCGACACCGTGAAGATCGTCGCGGTGTACGACAAGCAGTAGACCGCTGTCTCTAAAGCGGTCGTTCGTCGAAGCGGCCCCCGTGCTCGTAAGGCGGGGGCCGTATTGGGCGATGGCGGAGACCACGGCAGAGGCGACGAGGCAGCGTTCAAGAAAGCGTACGCCGAGTTCGATGCCGGCCCGGGCACGGCACAGTGCCGGTTGACATGGCCGCTATCGCTCCTCGCAGCAGCTCACCGTGGTGGTCAACTGGAGCGAGGAATTGAAGCGCCTGGCCGGCGGACGATAGGGTGCAACGCCTAAACTCCGCGAACTTCAAATGACTCTCGCCCCTGGAACACGGCTCGGACCCTACGAGATCATCGCCCCCATCGGTGCCGGCGGGATGGGCGAGGTGTATCGGGCGAAGGACACGACACTCGGCCGCGATGTCGCGGTCAAGGTGCTGCCCGCGGCTTTCGCGCAGGATCACGACCGGGTCGCCCGCTTCCGCCGCGAAGCGCAGGTCCTCGCTTCCTTCAATCACCCGAACATCGCGGCGATCCACGGCATGGAGGAGGTAGGGGCGCCCCTGGTGGGCGCCCTGATCACACCTCGCGAAAGGGCGGGCACAAGGCCCGCCCCTACACAATCAACCATCGCCCTCGTCATGGAACTCGTCGAGGGCGAGGATCTTCAGCAGCGCCTCAGACGAGGCGCGATCCCGGTCGAAGAGGCGCGCGCGATCGCCCGCCAGATCGCCGAGGGTCTCGAGGCCGCGCATGAAAAAGGGATCGTTCATCGCGATCTCAAGCCCGCCAACATCAAGGTCACGCCGGAGGGTCAGGTCAAGGTCCTCGATTTCGGCCTCGCCAAGGCGTTCGACACCGAGCCCGCGACCACGAGCGGATCGAACGAGCTCACGCACTCGCCCACCTTGTCGCGGCACGCGACGGAAGCGGGGATCGTGCTCGGCACCGCGGCCTACATGAGCCCGGAGCAGGCGCGGGGCCGGACTCTCGACAAACGCGCGGACATCTGGTCGTTCGGCGTCGTGCTGTTCGAGATGCTTTCCGGCCGACGGCTCTTCACCGGCGAGACCGCGAGCGACACCCTCGCCGCAGTCCTGCGCCAGGACATCGACTGGACCCTCCTGCCAAAGGATGTCGGGACCCTGGATCGACGTCTGATCGAACGGTGCCTCGCGCGCGATCCGAAAGTGCGACTGCGCGATATCGGCGAGGCGCGGATCGCTCTCGGCGCGCCGCTTGAAGTCGCGAGCGAACGAGGAGCGGGCGAACCGCGACCGGCGAATACGAGACGCGAGATTGTAAAGCTCGGCGCGGCCGCCGCCGCGGGAGTTCTAGGCGGCGCGTCGCTTGTCGCGTGGTGGCCGCGGAAGGCCGCGCCCGATCAACCGCAGGCCCTCCGAGTCACACCGCTCACCGCATCGGGCAACGTCATCAGCGTCTCGATCTCTCCCGACGGCCGACTCATCGCCTACGTCGAGTCCGACCAGGGCCTCCAGTCGCTGTGGCTCCAGCAGGTCGAAGGCGGACAGACCCTGCGCCTCATTCCCGAACGCGGTGTCGGCTTCTGGTCCCACGTCTTCACGCCGGATGGGAACGCCGTCATCTTCGGCGAGAAGAGCCCCAGCGATCCGAAAGGAAGCCTCTACTCGATCTCCACCCTCGGGGGCACACCGCGCCGCCTGGTGAGGGACATCGACTCGGTCCCCACGTTCTCGCCGGACGGCGAGCGGATGGCCTTTACGCGACTCGCGTTTCCAAATCCGGTTGAAACCGCGCTGATGGTCGCCCGGAAGGATGGAACGGATGTGAAACCCCTCGCGGTCTTCAAACGACCCGAGAGAGTCGCCGGTCTCTTCTACGCTGGCCCAACCTGGTCACCCGACGGACGAACCATCGTGACATCGGTGAATCGCATCGGCGGCGAGCGCGCCGAAGCCCGCTCGTGGCTGGTCGCGGTATCGGTGCAGGACGGGACGGTCGCGACCCTTGCGGATCCCGGATGGATCGCCGCGAATCAGGCCCAGTTCCTGCCCGACGGGAAGTCGCTCCTCGTGATCGCCAGATCCATGGAGCAGAGCGAGAACCAACTATGGAGAGTCTCTCTGCCCGACGGAGCGGCGCGCAGGCTCACCAGCGACCTCAACGACCACCGTATCGTCTCGCTCACCCGCGACGGCAAGACGCTGGCAAGCGTGTCCGGCGATGTGTCGAGCACCATGTCGCGGCTCTCCCTGCGCGGCGACACCCGTCCCCGACGCCTGAGTCGCGGAAGGAACGACGGGCTCAACGGCGTCGCCTTCGGAGAGAAGGGTCGCGCGGTCTACACCTCGTTCGCCGGCCGCTGGAGCATCATCTCCGCTGATCTTGAAGGCGGTGAACGGGAGACCGTGATGTCAGCCGAACAAGGCGAGGTGCTGAGCCTGCCGACCTGCACGGCCGCGGGCACGATCTACGTCCTCGCCCGGGGTCGAACCGGCGGCGAAATCCGGGGGATCGAGAAGGGCGCCTCCGCGGCGAAGAGTCTGTGCCGAGCGGTCGGGACCGCCGCGGTCTCCCGCGACGGGCGGTTTCTCGTCTACCTGAGCTCCGGCGTCAACGAAACCGTGGACAGCGGGGTCGCTCAACTCGTCCGCCGCGACCTCGCATCCTCGGTAGAGAGGAAGCTCACTGATTTGCGCGCCTTCCTGCCCGCCATCGACCCTTCGAGCGAGAAGGTGGCCTTCTATTTCAACACCGCCGAGGGTGCTTTCAGGATCGGCGTCTGTTCGGCGGAGGGCGGACCCTTGCTTGTGGAACTTCCGGCCGAGCCCCTTTCAACCACGACGAGCCGGCTCGTCCTCAGGGACGAAGGGGTCTACCTCAACACCGTCGCGGGCGATCGCGCCAACGTATGGCTCCAGCCACTCGACGGCAAGCCGGCGCGGCGGATCACCTCGTTCACCGACCAGCTCATGTTCGATTTCGCGATCTCGGACGATGGCGCGTCACTCCTGGTCGCGCGCGGTCCGCGGCTGCGCGACGCCCAGCTCATCACCGGCTTCTGACCGGCGGCTCGGCGGACAACCCTGATGAAGGTACACCTCGTCGACGGCACGTATGAACTCTTCCGCGCCTATTTCGGCGCGCCCAGGGCCGAGGCGTCGGGCCACGAGGTGGGAGCCACCCGCGGGATCATGCGTTCGCTGCTGTCGCTGGTGCGCGACGATGGCGTCACTCACGTGGCCGTGGCCTTCGATCATGTGATCGAGTCCTTCCGCAACGATCTGTTCAGCGGCTACAAGACCGGCGAGGGCATTCCCGAAGACCTGATGTCGCAGTTCCCCCTGGCCGAACGCGCGGCCCACGCGCTTGGGATCGTGGTCTGGCCGATGGTCGGTTTCGAAGCGGACGACGCGCTCGCCACCGCGGCCGCCCGCTTCGCCGAGGACAAAGCCGTCGAGCAGATACTCATCTGCACTCCCGACAAGGACCTCGCGCAGTGCGTCACCGGCACGCGCGTGGTGCGGCTTGACCGGATGCGCCGCCTGCTCCTCGACGAGGCTGGTGTGAACGAGAAGTTCGGCGTGCCGCCCCACTCCATCCCCGACTGGCTGGCTCTGGTAGGCGACGACGCGGATGGCATCCCCGGCGTCCCGCGCTGGGGCCAGAAGGCGGCCTCCACGCTGCTTGCCCGTTTCGGCACGATCGAAGAGATTCCCTCTGACCCAAGGCAGTGGGGCGTCAGCGTCCGCGGCGCCGAGGCGCTTGCCCTGAGCCTGGCCGGACACCGCCAGGAAGTCGCCCTCTACAAGACGCTCGCCACGCTGCGCCGCGACGTGCCGCTCAATGAAACCCTCGGCGATCTGGAGTGGAAGGGCGCCAATCGCGAAGAGCTCCTCGCCTTGTGCGGCGAGATCGAGGACCTGAACTTCCCGACCCGCGTTCCCCTGTTCCGGGCCGCATGATCGACCGCCTGCTCCACGGCGTCCGAACCCTTATCGACGAACTGAGCCGCCCGCTCAATCTCGCCCTCGCGTTCTTCATCTCTCCTCTGCCCCGAAGATACTGGCGTGGCGCAAATGGTCCGGGAATAGCACTCTCAGCCTTCATTCAGATGGGCGCTTGTCTTGCCGGTCTGATCCAGACCTATACGGCCTACGCGCAGGTGGTGAGCGACGACCTCGCCGACGCCACGACGGAAGCCGCGGAACTGAGCGGAGCCGAGAAACTGAACGCCGCGCCCGCCATGGCCTTTGGCGCCCTGACTCCCTTTGGCTTCTTCGCGGTATCGACGCCCGCCTGGGTCCTGGCCTACGGCGCCCTATCAGGGCTGATCCGCCTCGTGGGCTACGCAGCCGACCACCCCTGCGGCGATCCGATCCTGACTTTCGTCGATGAGACGCTTTGGGATGTCGGCCGCGGGATCACGTCCCGGGTCCGACGAATCACGGGCGCGCTCTGGTCGTGGTGGCGAGGTCAGGAGAAGTAGATCGGGCTCGTCACCGCGAGGAGCGTGTCGCCCGCGGGGTTCCAAAGTTCGGCGCAGCACCATAGGTCGCCCGCGCGCGGCCTCGCCCGCAGCAAACCCGAGGAATCGACGCGGGACTTCGCGACCACCTCGCCATTGCCGATGATCCGAAGCTCCCCTTCCGGCGACTCGACGCAGGAGATCTCGATCGCCTCGGCGGCTTCGCGAACCACGTTCTCGCCCACTCCCGCAATCCCACCGCCCTTGCCGATCGCGCGAATGGAAAGGGAGGGTCCGCTGCTCACGTACGTGCGGCCCGCGCGCAGGGCTTCGAGCACCGAGGTGAGGCTCGTGTCGTCCGCCTCCACATAGGTAATCGGCACCGCACCTTCCCAGTCTTCGGGCCGGTGAGCGTCGGTGGCGCCGGTCGCGGTCATTCGTCGACCGGTGTTCAGCCACGCGCGCCAGAGGTCGATGCAGCCCTGATTTCGCTCCTCCGGGCCGTTCCACAACCCACCCCACACTTCCACCGCGTCGGCGAGGCCGGGATCGAAGTCGTGATGCGTCCACCGGCAACCCGTGCAGATGTCGTCGGGCGGCGCGTCGGGATGCGCGATCACGAGGAAGCTCCCGGCGTCGTGAACGCTCCGCGCCACGTCGTTGGCGGTTCGCCTCTGATGGCCCGTGCGCCAGTCGACCCATCGGTCGGCGCCCAAGGCGAGAGCGTGGCCCGCGTAGGTCGTGAGTTCGATGCCGGGCAGGACGCTGATCGCGTCGCCCACCTGGGAGCGCAGGATGTCGACGCCGGTGGTGGTGTTGTGATCGGTGAGGAACATGAAGTCGAGGCGGCGCTCCCGCGCGAGCAAGGCCATCTCCCCCGTCGTCCAGCGTCCGTCCGAATGTTCGCTATGCAGATGAAGCTCGCCACGCAACCAGCGACGCACGTCAATGCGCGGAGGAACGGGGGCGGCAGACCGCCGCGCCACGGTCCCCGATTCATCGACCTCGTCGACCGACTCAATCTGAATCGTGTACACATTCGGCCGGCCATCGGCGCGCGCGATGACGGAGTGAACATCGACTTCGATCGTCCACTCCCCCGGCCGGATCGGCCCGGGCACGAAGCCCGGAGTCGCGCGACGCTCCCCGATCCAGGTGGTCTGTCTCGGCGCGAAGCGGTGAGCCGCGCCCCGGAACCCCGCGGAGTCGAAGAGCTGAAGCGTCATCAGGCTGTGCGGATCCTCGCCCCCGCGGTCATAGCGAAAGCCGATCCGAAGCGCCCTGGTCTCCGCTGGAACCACGAAGACGTGCGGGCGATAGGTCTTCCGGTCTTCCCGGGTCAGCGCGCCGGTGGCTTCGAGCAGCTTCATCGGCCGCTCAGTCTGCCATGACCACGAGACGCCGCGGCGATACCGCGACCCGCACCCGCCGGCCCGCGAGATCGCGCGCAAGGCCGAGAGGAAGACGGGCGCCATCGACGATGAGGTCTCCCTCGTCCGAAACCACACCCACGAGGAAACGCGCACCGCCGAGGAGGGCAGCGATTTCCGGAGTCGCGGGATTCGCGTAGATATCGTCGGGCGAGCCCACCTGCTCCACTCGGCCCCGCCTCATGACCGCCACCTGGTCCGACAACTCGAGCGCCTCCTCCTGATCGTGGGTCACGAAGATGGTGGTGATCTGAAGATCCTTCTGAAGGCGTCTGATCTCCTGGCGCATCTCCACGCGCAAACGGGCGTCGAGATTGGCGAGCGGCTCATCGAGGAGCAACACATCCGGCGTGAGGACGAGGGCCCGCGCGAGCGCGACCCGCTGTTGCTGGCCGCCGGAGAGGGCGCCAGGGGACCGTTCATGGAGCGAGGTGAGGCCCACGGTCTCGAGCATGGCGCGCACGCGGCGTTCGAGCTCCCTTCCCTCGATCTTTCGCAGGCGCAGGCCGTAGGCGACGTTGTCGAAGACGCTCATGTGCGGCCACAGCGCGTAGCTCTGGAAGACAAAGCCGATGCGCCGCGTCCAGGGCGGGTGATGGGTCACATCCTCGCCGCCGATGAAGATCCGGCCCGCCTCGGGCGTCACAAAGCCGGCGATGCTGCGGAGCAGGGTGGTTTTCCCGCAGCCCGACGGCCCAAGCAGCGTGTTGAAGCCTCCTGCCGAGAACTCGAGAGACACGTCCGCAAGTGCCGCTTCGCCGCCAAAGTCCTTGCGGACTCCACAGACGCGAACGGCCACCGGTCCTCGACTCATGCCGCCACTCCCGCTGATGGAAACCGCTTCCGGACCAGATACAGCGGAACGTAGACCGAGACCATCATCGCGACCGCGGTGCTCGCGGCGAGACCGAACTGTCCGCCCATGCCCATCGCAGCCTGATAGATGACGATGCTCTTGGTGGTGGTCGCAGCGCCGTAGAGCATCAGCGTCGAGGCATTGGTGCGACAAGACCACCAACCGCAGGTATTGGCGCGCCCTGTAGGGGCTCAGCGACG
>JANNJB010000489.1:0-2363 GCA_031405615.1 Vicinamibacteria bacterium
CGTGCGTGCTCATGGCGCCCGCGCTCGACGCGTCGGGAACATCACCCTGGCTCAGACGAGTCCTGCCCTGGCTGGCGCGGTGGTTCCCGGGTTTGAGCGACGATCCCGGCCTCGACG
Source organism: Vicinamibacteria bacterium (assembly GCA_031405615.1). Taxonomy (GTDB): domain Bacteria; phylum Acidobacteriota; class Vicinamibacteria; order Fen-336; family JAGNNV01; genus JAGNNV01. The sequence goes on from JANNJB010000489.1 coordinate 118, forward strand.
ACTCCGCGCTCACACGTGATCCCCAGGTCTGCCGCGAGTATCGAAACGATCCGTTGTGGCAGGCCCGCACCACACCTGGTTTCGCCCTTCTCGCACTTCACGCCATCGAGAATGTCCACGCGCGCGCCGACCACCTGAGAATGCCCCTTCTGGTTCTCCACGGCACGGCCGACCGCGTGGTTCCGATCACGGGAACGAGGGCGGTGTTCCCCCGTTTCGGTTCGGCCGACAAGACGTACCGGGAGATCCCGGGCGCCTTTCACGCCCTGCCCATCGAACCCGAACCCGATGGGGAACAGGTGTGCGTCTGGATCGCCGAGTGGCTGAAGGCGCGCGCCGCTCCTCGGGCTTGACTCTTTGTAGCGGGCAGGAGTAGACACAGACACTTGAGCACATTGCTACAAGCCGGGGCCCCCATGATCGAGCAGCGGAGCCTCGATGACGATCTCATGGCCCAGGTGGCCCGTGGATCCGAAGCGGCTCTGGAGGCCCTCGTTCTCAGGCATCGCGATCGGCTGGTCCGGCTGAGCGCACGGCTCACCAGCGACCACGGTCATGCCGAGGACATCGCGCAGGAGACGTTCATCCGGCTTGTCGACCACGCCCCGCGCTACGAGGGCCGGGGACAGTTCAGAGCCTGGCTTCACACCATCGCGCGAAGGCTCTCGCTCAACGTCATCCGAACGAGGCAGCGCCGGCCCGAGGTTTCGCTCGAAACCGCCTTCGATTCCCCTTCACGGGCGAACCCTGAAAAGGCACTCGAACTCAGGGAAGTTCAGAGGGCGCTCGCCCTGCTGCCGAAGCGTCAGGGTCAGGCGTTGTGGCTCAAGGCCGCCGAGGGGCTTTCGTACCGCGAGATTGCGAGCACCCTCGACTGTTCCGAGGCGGATGTCGCGAACGCGATCTTCCGAGGTCGGGAAACTTTGTCGAAACTGCTCGGCGGCTGAGAGTTTTCGCCGTTCCCGGTGTTTCGCACTAAAGACCCATGGAATTGCTCTGCCCGGTGGACGGTGAAGTTCTGTCCCGTTTCCTTGACGGCGAACTGTCCCATGGGGAGATGGCCGGAGTCGCCACTCATCTCAAAGCCTGTGCCGCCTGTGACTTGCGCCTCAGCCAGTTTCGTCTGGCCGACGGCCTGCTCTCCCGCGTGCGCGCGAACAGCGTCCGGTCCAGCCGCGTGGCGGCGTCCGTCTCGGTCGCCGCGGCTCTGGCGGCGAGTGTCGCCGGCAACCTCCTCCTCGCACCCAGCAAGCGTGTCGAACCGCCGGTTTCCCTGACCCTCTCCGCGGCTCCCTCCGACACTCTGGCCACGTTCTACGCGAGAGTGGCGCCCCGCTGATGCGTTTGTTCTCGGCCCTGGGCACCGTACTCCTTGCCGGAGCGGTCTCTCTCGCGGTGACCTGGGGCGTTCACTCCTGGCGCACGCCGGTGGCGGCCACGTCCAATGATCCTTTCGATGTCCTCGACCTCACGGCCGAGCAGAAGACGAAGATCCACCAGATCGCGATGGCTCACCATCCGAGCCTTCTGGCCAGGCAGGCCGCGGTGGATTCCGAGAGACAGAAACTGGCGGCCCTCCTCGCCGCACCCGGCGCTCTCGACGAGCCGGCCGTGGAGCGCGCCCTCCTCGAAGTGGCGCGGCTCGAATCGGAGCTGGACCGTGAGGTCGCGAAGAACCTCATCGAACTGCGACCGCTTCTGAGCGAGGCTCAGCAGAAAACCCTTTTCCAGCACATCGAACTTCGACATCCAAGAAACGCCCGCCCTGTTCGAGGAGAGAGACCTTGAGTTCAAAATCCACCCGCCTGACCCTGAGCGCCGCCACGCTGGCCATCGTTTTGGCCCTGGCTCTCCCGGCCTCGTCGATGCCTCGGCTGATGGACCTCTACAACGCGCATCCAAAGTCGCTCGCACAGAACCGCGAGAAGTGCGTGATCTGCCACACGAATCAGGACGGCTCCGGGAAGCTCACCGCGTTCGGGCATAAGTACGAGCAGACCGGCCTCGAATTCACCGCGGCGCTGGTGAAGGAGTATCCGAACCTCTTCGATGTGAACAGCGCCGCGGTGAACTCGAGGCCGGCGTCCTCGTATTTGTGGCCGAAGGCCGAGAGCTTGCCGGACCCGTCCGCGTTGGTGTGGCAGATCACGCACTTCTCGCGGTTCTGTGCGAGCGACTTTGGATGCGCGTTGTAGAGGTCCATCAGCCGAGGCATCGACGAGGCCGGGAGAGCCAGGGCCAAAACG
>JANNJB010000490.1:0-5434 GCA_031405615.1 Vicinamibacteria bacterium
CCGGAAATCCCGGTTTCCGCGTTCGCGGTCAGGGGCGGGGTGAAGTTCGCGGACGGAGCGACCTACAAGACCCTCACCAAGCTGCTGCCCCGCGGCGCGTTCTCGTACCTCATCAATGAGCGCACGGTGATTCGCGGGGGCGTGGGGCTGTTCAGCTACGACTACTTCTTCGACAACATCAATCAACAGGGTTTCTCGGTGGGCACGCCCGTCCTCGCCACCAACGACAACGGCATTACCTTCACGGGCGCGAACCTGACCAACCCGATTCCGAGCGGCCAGCTCAACCAGCCGGTGGGCTCGTCTCTGGGCCTTGGCAGTTCCCTCGGGCAGAACCTCGGCAGCCTCGTGTCCTACGACCGCGAGAGCCCCTACTACACGCGGTGGCAACTCGGCGTGCAGCGCGACTTCGGTTCGGGCTTCAAGGTCGAGGTCCTGTACGTGGGATCGCAGGGACGGAATCTCCCGGTTACCCGCGCCGCGAACAACATTCCGGCTCAGTACCTCTCGACGTCACGCATCCGGGACACCGCACAAGAGACGTTCCTCACTCAGAACGTGACCAGCCCCTTCACTGGTCTGCTGGCGGGCAGCACGATCAACGGCGCGACCGTTCAGCGTCAGCAGCTTCTCCGCCCGTTCCCCGAGTTCGGCACGTTCAGCATCGAGGAGAACGTGGGCACCGACAGCTACAAGTCAGGGACCCTGAGCGTCCAGAAGCGGTTCAAAAGCGGCAACTCTCTGAGCGTCCAGTACACCCGCTCGTCGACCCGCGACAAGCTCAACTATCTCAATCCCGCGGATGGCGTTCTCGAAGATCGAGTGTCCCCGAACGATCGCCCGAACCGCGTCTCTCTAGGAACGAGCCTGCGGCTGCCCTTCGGCAAGGGTCAGAAGTGGGGCGGCGACTGGAAGGGCGCCACGGATGCGATCCTTGGGGGCTGGCAGCTTTCCGCCACCTATCAGTACCAGACCGGTTTCCCGCTCACGTGGGGAACGTCGCTCTACTACACCGGAGATCCGAGCCAGCTCAAGTCCAACATCGGCCAGAAGTGCGCGGGCGGAAGCGGAATCGCCGGGCTCGATTGCCCGGGATGGGATACCGCAGGCTTCTACATCAACGACGCGACGAACCAGACAAACGGCGCCGCCGATCCTGCCAAACAGCGCGCCGATCAGCGCATCCAGCTCGGCAACAACGTGCGTTATTTCCCGTCGACTCTCAAAGACATGCGCGCGCACGATCTCCATCTCATGGACCTGGGGCTCTACAAGAACTTCTCTCTTCCTCGGGACATGAAGCTCCAGATCCGGTTCGAAGCGATCAACTCCCTCAACTACACCGTGCTGTGGTCGCCCCAACAGGATCCGCGCAACGCCAACTTCGGCCTCGTGAGCACCGATCGAAACTCGCCCCGGGACATCCAGATCGGCGCCCGCCTGACCTTCTGAGTTACCCTCCTCGAGCATGAACGCGTCACGAACTCCTCTCCTCTCCGCACTCGCAATTCTCCTGGCTGCTTCGGCGTCTTACGCCCAGAAGCCGGCTACGGTCGCCGCTCTAAACAGCGTGGCCGAAGTCGTGGTCCGCAACGACACGGACTTCTCGCGCACCGAAACCGTCGAGGTCGGGATCAAGGACCTGAAAGGCTTAGCCAAACCAGCCGACCTGGCCCGTGTTCACGTGACCGATGCGGCGAGCGGGCGCTCCGTCCTTGCCCAGGGTGTCGACACCGACGGCGACTATAACGATGACACCCTGGTGTTTCAGGTCACGGTGGGTCCGAAGTCCAGCGCGCGCTTCCGCCTGATCACCGGCGAGGTGAGGAAGTACACGAAGGAAGACTTCCGGGTCTACGGCCGTTTCAACCGCGAGCGTTTCGACGACTTCGTCTGGGAGAACGACAAGGTCGCTTTCCGGATGTACGGCGAGGCGCTCGAGACGTGGGTGCGGGAGCCGCTCACGAGCAGCAGCGTCGATGCCTGGGTGAAGAAGACGAACCGCCTCGTGGCGAACGACTGGTACCTCGTGGACAACTACCACAAGGATCACGGCGACGGCGGCGATTTCTACTCGGCGGGTAAAACGCGGGGTTGCGGCGGCAGCGGTCTCATCGTCGGGGGCCGCCTTTTCACCTCGAAGAACTTCCGCAAGTCACGCGTGCTTTCGCGCGGGCCGATCCGTCTGCTTTTCGAACTCGAGTACGACGCCTGGGACGTGGCGGGGGTCAAGGTCAAGGAGAAGAAGCGCGTGAGTCTCGACGCCGGTTCGAACTTCAACCGGTTCGAAAACCTTTACACCACCGAGGGCGGGGCTCCTCTGCCCGACGGGTTCGTCTACGCGACCGGGACCAAGAAGGAAAAGGGCGCCGATATCCGCATCGATCCGAAGGCCGGTGTGGTGCGCGCCTGGGAAGAACTGAACCGGTACGGCAAGGATGGGTGGATGGGTTGCGCGGTGATTGTCGAGCCCGGCCGGCTGGTTTCGAATCCCGAACTGGACGGAAACGTGCTCGTCGGCTTCCGCGGGCCCGCCCCCTACTTCGCGGGCACGGGCTGGGACCGGAGCGGCGACTTCAAGACCATGGCCGACTTCGACGCGGCCGTGGATGCTCTCGCGAAGAGAATCGCCGCGCCTCTCAAAGTGGAGGTCGTGAACTGAATCCTTCCCCTCGTCTTGTTCCAAGCCTCGCGCTCACCCTCGCCGCGGTCGGATGGGTGAGCGCACAGACCCCGCCGCCCTCTGCCAACGCGAGGCCGGTCTCGGTTCAGATGGCCGACTCGGTGATGGCGCGCCATGCCGATCCCCTCACCATCGACGCGGTCCGGCCGAAGTGGGAGTACACCCAGGGCCTGGTCCTCAAGGCCATTTTCGCGGTGGGGGAGAAGACCGGGGATTCGCGCTACTTCGACTACGGCCGGAGGTACTACGACGAAATGATCGGCACGGATGGCGCCATCCGCACCTATCAACTCTCGGAGTACAACATCGACCGGATCAACCCCGGCAAAGCGCTCTTCTCGCTGTATGAAAAGACAAAGGACGAGAAGTATCAGAAGGCCCTCCTCCTTCTTCGCCGTCAGATGAAGGAACACCCGCGCACCAAAGAGGGCGGCTTCTGGCACAAGCAGCGTTATCCCTTCCAGATGTGGCTCGATGGTCTCTACATGGGATCCCCGTTCCTGGCCCAGTACGCGAAGGTGTACAACGAGCCGGCGCTGCTCGACGACGTGGTGAATCAGTTCGTGTGGATGGAGAAACACGCGCGCGATCCAAAGACCGGACTCCTCTATCACGGCTACGACGAGAGCCGGCAGCAGAAGTGGGCCGACCCCGTGACCGGTCGGTCGAAGGAGTTCTGGGGACGCGCGATGGGCTGGTATGCGATGGGCCTTGTCGACACCCTCGACTTCGTCCCGGTCTCGCATCCTCGCCGCGGCGAACTGGTGGCGATCCTCGGGCGTCTCGCGGTTGCGGTCGAGAAGGTTCAGGATAAGAAGAGCGGCGTGTTCTGGCAGGTCCTCGACAAGGGCGGGCGCGAAGGCAACTACCTGGAATCCTCCGCTTCGGCGATGTTTTCCTACGCCCTCATGAAGGGCGCGCGACAGGGCGTGCTCGAACCCCGTTTCGGCGCCCTGGGCCGCAAGATCCACGAGGGAGTCATCAAGGAGTTCATCACCACCGATGCCGCGGGTGTGATGAGCATTCACCGGGGGTGCGAGGTGGCGGGCCTCGGCGGCGATCCGGGGAGCGGTAATTTCCGGGACGGCACGTTCGAGTACTACGTCAAGGAGAGAATCCGGAGCAACGATCCCAAGGCGGTCGGCCCGTTCATCCTGGCGAGCCTCGAATACGAAGGGTCTAGCAGCCCGTGGTGAAAGTCTGCCGGCATTCGAGCGCGCAGCCTGGCCTTGGGCCACGAACGCTGCATCCCGCCTGGGCTTCTTCGCTCAGGAGCCCGAATATTCCCGATATTCGGGCCCTTCGGCTCATCGCCAGCCGGGCGCATCGCTCGTCTCGGTGCCGCGGCGGACTTTCACCAAGGGCCGCTAGGAGATAGAAATGGAAACACGACGACTCGTTCATCCCGACCACTACCTCCGCATGAGTGGCGACGACCTGCGGCGGAGCTTTCTCGTCGAGGGTCTGTTCACCCCCGGCGAAGTCAAACTCGTGCATTGGGAAGGCGAGCGCACGATCATCGGGTCGGCGGTTCCCCTGGCGACGCCTCTGCCCCTGCTGAGTCCGGCCGACATCAAGGCCGACCACTTCGCCGATCGCCGCGAAATCGGCATCGCGAACCTTGGCGGCGCCGGGAAGGTCACGATCGGCGGGGTCGCCCACGCCCTGGCTCCCCGTGATCTCTACTACGTTTCGAAGGGCGCTTCCGACATCGTGTTCTCGAGCGAGAACCCGGATGTCCCGGCGCTCTTCTACCTGGTGTCGCACCCGGCCCATGCCGTCCATCCCGCCGCACTCATCCGGCAGGCCGATGCGGAAACCGTGGCCATCGGATCCGCCGCCAACGCGAGCGCGCGCACGTTGCGGCGCTACATTCATCCGCGCGGGGTCAAGAGCTGCCAGCTCGTCATGGGAATCACCGACCTCGAGACGGGAAGCGTCTGGAACACGATGCCCCCGCACACCCACATCCGGCGGACCGAGATCTATCTCTACTTCGATCTCGAACCGGGAGCCGTGGCCTTCCATTTCATGGGCCCGCCCGAGCAGACGAGGCACCTGGTGGTCCGGAACTTCGAGGCCGTCCTCTCGCCCGCGTGGTCGATGCACCTAGGCGCGGCCACGAGCCGGTACGCCTTCGTCTGGAGCATGGGCGGCGAAAACCAGGAGTTCGAAGACATGCTGGGCGTCACCCTCGACCGTCTGCGCTGAGGAAACACGATGAACCTCTCTCGCGGTCTGACCCTCGCGGGCGCAGCGGCCGTCGCAGCCCTCTCCCTCTCGGAGACGCCCCGCGCCCAGAGCAGCGAAGCGGATCCCTGGTCGCGCCTTCCCGGGATCCTCGCCGGAATCAAAGCGCCCAGCTTTCCCGCCCTCGATTGCCCGATCACGAAGTTCGGCGCGAAACCGGATGGAGTCACCGAAGCCACCGAGGCATTTCGCAAGGCGATCGCCGAGTGCGCGGGAAAGGGCGGCGGCCGGGTGGTTGTTCCGCCGGGTGAGTTCCTGACCGGCGCGATCCACCTCAAGAGCGGGGTCAACCTTCACGTTCAGAAGGGCGCCACCGTCCGCTTCTCCACCGACCCGTCGCGTTACCTGCCGGTGGTGAAGACAAGGTTCGAGGGCATCGAGTACATGGGGTATTCGCCGCTCATCTACGCCTTGGGCCAGGAGAACATCGCCATCACCGGCGAAGGCACACTCGACGGTCAGGCGAGCGACGCCAACTGGTGGTCCTGGAAAGGGCGTTCC
>JANNJB010000491.1:0-1885 GCA_031405615.1 Vicinamibacteria bacterium
GGTCCTCACCCGTCCGAAGGAGTTCGAGGTCATCGCTACCCCGAACCTGAACGGCGATTACCTCTCCGACGCGCTCGCCGCTCAAGTGGGCGGCATCGGCATCGCGCCCGGCGGCAACATCAACTACGAGACCGGCCATGCGATCTTCGAAGCGACCCACGGCACCGCTCCCAAGTACGCCGACCTCGACAAGGTGAACCCGGGCTCAATGATTCTTTCGGGTTGCATGATGTTTCGCTATCTGGGCTGGGGGGAGGCGGCGGCCGCGATCGAAGCGGGCATTGAAAAGTCGATCGACCAGAAGCGCGTGACTTACGACTTCGCGCGCATGATGGAGAACCCGACCGAAGTGAAGTGCTCGGGTTTCGCCGCCGCGATTATCAGCATTTTGTCGGGGCCGGCCTTGTGCCTGCCCTGTACAATGGGCGGCCACCCGGGCCGCCCCTGCAACACCCGTCACCCCGCGAAAGCGGGGTCCCCGCAGACCCGACCTCCGAAATCCAAACAAAAGAAGACACCACCATGAAGACCCCTGTTCGCGTTGCCGTTACCGGAGCTGCCGGCCAGATCGGCTACAGCCTCCTTTTCCGTATTGCAGCCGGCGACATGCTGGGCAAGGATCAGCCGGTGATCCTGCAGCTTCTGGAGGTGACGCAGGCCCTCGGCGCGCTCAAGGGTGTCGCCATGGAACTAGACGACTGCGCCTTCCCGCTTCTGGCGGGAATCGTTCAGACCGATGATTCCAATATCGCATTCAAGGACGTGGACGTCGCGTTGCTTGTGGGCGCACGGCCGCGGAGCAAGGGCATGGAACGGGGCGAACTCCTCGCCGCGAACGCCGCGATCTTCACGGTTCAGGGCAAAGCGCTCGACGCGGTGGCGAAGAGGTCGGTGAAGGTGCTCGTGGTCGGCAATCCCGCGAACACCAACGCTTATATCGCTATGAAGTCGGCGCCGGGGCTCTCGCCGTCTTGTTTCACCGCCATGCTCCGCCTCGATCACAACCGCGCGTTGTCCCAGCTCGCCGCGCAGACCGGAAAGCCGGTGGCGTCGATCAAGAAGATGGTCGTGTGGGGCAATCACTCGGCTACCCAGTATCCCGACTATCGCTTCGCCACCATTGACGGCGCGTCCTTGAAGGACCTGATCGGCGATGAGGGCTGGAACAAGGACACGTTCATCCCCACGGTGGCCAAGCGTGGCGCCGCCATCATCGAAGCCCGTGGCCTTTCTTCCGCGGCCTCGGCGGCGAATGCGGCCATCGACCACGTCCACGACTGGGTCCTCGGCTCGAACGGCGAGTGGGTGACCATGGGCGTGCCCTCGGACGGCAGCTACGAAATCCCTCCGGGCATGGTCTACGGTTTCCCCTGCACCACGAAAGACGGCAAGATCGAGATCGTGACCGGTCTCGACATCGACGGCTTCTCGAGAGAACGCATGAGCCTTACGCTCAAGGAGCTGGACGAAGAGCGAGAAGGCGTCAAGCACCTCCTCGTCTAGCCATAACCAAGCCCCGCTTGGCCTGACGTCATTGCGGGTCGGTCCACGGACTTCGTGCCCCAAGGGCAGGCTTCGCGCTCCGTGACGTTTGAGAGAAACCCCACGACGTCATCGCGTGTCGGTCCACGGACCAAGGTCCGTGACTGGGGAGAGAAACCCCAGATCGTCGTCGCGAGCGACCCGACGGTTTGCGGGGAGCGAAGCGATCCTCGGCAGCCTTGGTAGTGGTGGCCCGCGGGGCCCCAAGTATCGGGCGTGGTGGTGGTGGCGGCGGGGTCTCAATCGGGTCGGCATGAAGCCGTTGGCCGCACTGCGAGCAGTAGCGGCTGATCTCCGGGAGTTCCTGTCGACAGGATGGACAAATTCTCATGGGCGGCTCCGT
>JANNJB010000492.1:0-3539 GCA_031405615.1 Vicinamibacteria bacterium
CAGCGTCAGCGCCGCCAGATCCACCAGGCCGGTGACCGTCGGCTGAAAGCCGCGCAGTCTCCAGGCGTGGGCGACGCAGGCGCGTCCGTACATCAACGGCATAAGCGGCACGTCGCGGCCCATGAGCGCGCCGATGTCTCCAAGCGTCTCTTCACGCCGGTCCTTGCGATACGACGCGATCAGATCGTCCATCTCGCGGCTCTTGTAGCGTGAGAAGTTGAACGCGAAAGAGGCGCCTTCGACTCCTTCAGGCACCGCGTCCGAACCCACCACCGCGGAGAGATAGTCGCTTGGGTCCGGACTGTCGGGGATGTTTCCCATGATCGCGAAGTCGTAGTTCCCCGAGTTCATCCGGGCAATGAGTTCGCCCGAGGGAAGTTCTTCGGCCTCCACGCTGGCGCCGAGGCGGCGGATCCGATCGCGAAGATGGCGCGCAACGGCAGCCGGTGCTGGGAGGTAGGGACGGGGGGCGGGGGAATAGAGGATGACAAGCGGCGCGGCGAAGCCTCCTGCCTCCGTCCACAAGGCGCGGGCCCGCTCGACGTCGGGCACCAGACGGTCGTTGGTTTTTCCAAGTGCCGGAGGCAGAAGGCCGGTGGCGCGGAAGGCGAGCGGGTTCTCGCCGAACGCGGTTTCCGCCACCACGGTGCGATCGATCGACATCGCGATCGCCGCCCGCAGCTTCGTCTCCTTGAGGCGCTCGTTGTTCATGTAGAGCATGCAGGTCGAGTTCACCGGCTTCATCACCACTGCGGTGTTCTTGAGCAGGTTTACGTCTCGCCACGAGAGCCTCGGCGCCAGATCCACCTCACCCTTCTCGAGGGCGGCAAGCAGAGCGGTGGGACGTCCGGTCGCCGCGTCCACCGGGAACATCCGCACCTCTATCGATTCGATCTTCGCCGCCGTGCGGGCGTGGGGATTGCGAACCAGGCGGATCACATCTTTCTCCGAAGGGCCGACCATGTAGGCGCCGGAACCCAGAAGGACACCGCCGACGTCGCGATACAACATCCCGCACATCGTGAGGAAGAGGTCGAAGCGAGTGTTCGGCGCGAAGAGGGTCAGGACCACGCGACCGTCGCGGTACGCGGCCGAGGCGCGGCTGGTGAATACCGGATCCTGACCCAGAGCCCCCACGACATCCTGGGGCGTCACCTCGGAGCCGTCGGAGAAATGCGCGTCCGTCCGCACCGTCGTGGAAAATTTCAGACCGCCGCTTCCCGGTTCTTCGATTAATTTTTCGGCGAACAGCGCGGGCAACGCGTCGCCCGACGACGAGGCCTGAAAGGGCGTTTCGAAGATCTGCCGGGCCAGCAGAATGGTGGTCGCCTCGGCCATGGTCCGGGGATCGATCGAACCCACGGGATCGACGACCCCAATGCGAAGAACCGAGGGTCCGCTCGCCATGCACGGATTCTAGAAGCCTTCGCGGCAGAATGGCTCCAGGCCATAGGCCTGCTCGTCGGGCCGCGGCTGGCCTTACCGCTTTCGGTCGCGGCGCTCCCGGCCGCGACGTTCGCGGTAGCCGCGTTCGTAACCCGCGCGGAAGCCGTCGGCGTACGCGACCTTGGAGCCGTAATGGACCCGGTAGCCTTCAGTCCCCCGGCGATACTGTGCGTCGTTCCAGAAGCTGCGCCGGTGAGGCTTTCCAAGGTCGCGATAGCCGGCCCAGCCGCCGGCCATGAGACCCCGCTTGAAGCCCTCGTCGTAAGCCGAATACGCAGGGCGATGGGGGGCCGGCCGGTCGTGGTACCCGCGTGATGTCGAACACGCGGGCCCTAGAACGGCCAGCCCGATGACGAGTGCGGCGAACGTGCGGCGGGTGTTCATGGCTGAAGATCCCGCTTAGTAGCGGCGACGATCGAAGCCGCGACGATTCGAATAGGCGCGCCGGTAGCCGTCCTCGAACCCCTGCCGATACGCCGACGCGTAAGCGAACCGCGAACCGAACTCGCGCCGGTAGCCCGCGTCGGCTTGCCGATACCGCCTCTCGTCGCGGTAGTTGTAGCGATCGTCGCGCCGGTCGTCCCTCTCCCCTTCGCGCAAACCATCGCGATAACCGTTGTCGAACGCGCCGCGCCGTACGTCGTGGCGACCTCGGTCGGAATACCCCCCGCGATCGTTGCCGAGGCGGATTCCGATTTGTGCTCCGGCCTGAGCGGGAGTGGCGGCGGCGAGCGTGGCGAATGCAAGTGCGGTTGCGATGGTTCGTCGGTTCATGGTGTGTCTCCTTCGCCTCGGGTAAGGAGCAACGGTCGTGCCAGGGCCGTAAGTTCAACCTGGATACAACGATGGGCCGGGATCTGTACTCCGCCGGCGACGTAAAGCGTCCTAAAGGCGCGTCAGGATCGCATTTCAGCCGATTGACGGGATGTGACTTCCGTCGCAATCAGTTCGAATCGAGGTACCGGTACAGGACTCGGATCAGACGGTAGGCCTCGGGCATCGTCTTCCGCGTGAAAACCACGGTGTCGGGCGCCTCGATCTCGATGCCTTCGAAAGCGCCCGCGATCTCGGGAATGATGAAGTTCCGGAAACGCATGCGAACGCGATACTGCGCGGGCCGGTCGGCTTTCGGCCGAATCGCTGCGGCGACACCGTCACGGGCGGCTCGTTCGATTTCCTCGCGCGCCTTCTGGAGCGGCTTCAGTTCGACCGCGCGCACGTTGATCGCCCGCTTCACCTCGACCCCACGCGCCCCGGGGGCGGTGTCTTGAACCTGGCGGATCGCCACATCGTCGCCCGTCACCAGCACGACCGGTACGCCGTACCAGGCGGCGAGACCGCTGTTGAGACCGCCCTCGCCCACCGACCGACCGTTGATCTCCAGATCGCGCACGACGCCCGATCCCGTATGCGCGAAGAGTCCCGCCGGGGTTTCGGCCTTGGCGTGATAGCCGATGTAGATGACCGCGTCGAACGAATCATCGAGGCCTTCCATCATTCCGTGCCGCTTGAAGCTGTGGGAGATGAGGCGGGCCTTCGGGTGCAGGTCTTCGGGCAGCAGGTTGCGCTGGCCGCCATGGGAATCGTTCACCAGGATGTCGGTGGCTCCCGCCGCGAGCGCGCCCCGGATCGCCGCGTTCGCGTCCTCGACCATCAGCTTCCGCGAGCGGCCGTATTCGGGGCCGCCCGGAGAAAGCTGATCGTCGCCGGAAATTCCGCTGATGCCTTCCATGTCGACCGAGATGTATACCTTCTTCGCCTGCGCGAGCGAGGGCTCGGGGGTGGCGAGCGACGTCACCGCCGCGGCGAGGGACACGAGGAATCGGTGTTTCATCGAGGAGCAGTTTGTCAGATGTTTCAGGGGCGTGGCAGAGTCGCCCGCATGACGAGTGATGTCCTCTCCGTCCGCCCCCTCGGCTTCCCGTGGGTCACCGCGGATCCGTTTCTCTTCTGCGTTCATCACAACGACGCCTATCCCGCTGGCAACGATGTCCTCGGACCCGCGGCTTCCCTCGCGGGACGGGATATCGGCCAGGACTTCAGCGTGAAAGATGGCTGGAGCATGTATCACGGGGATGTCGTGCCGGGGTTCC
>JANNJB010000493.1:0-2608 GCA_031405615.1 Vicinamibacteria bacterium
CCAGGCGAGCACCGCCCCGGCCCTGGCGAGCGGCCTCTTGCGGATCTCTTCCTTCAGCATGTGCACGATCGAACTCGCAAGGGTCTCGCTCGATTTGAGGATGACGTTTCCGGTGAAACCGTCCATCACCACCACGTCGGCTTCCCCGTTGAAGATCTCGTGCCCCTTGACATTGCCCACGAAGTTGAGGTGAGATTCCTTCAAAGCGGCATGGACCTCGCGGGTGAGGTCGGTGCCCTTCGACTCCTCCTCCCCCATGGACATGAGGCCGACCCGCGGCGTCTTGATCTTCAAAACCTCCTCAGCGTACAGGCTCCCCATGATCGCGAACTCCTCGAGGTGCCTCGGCTTGCAGGTGGCGTTGGCGCCCACGTCGAGGAGAACCGTCTTCCCTTTGATGTTCGGGACCACCGCGGTCAGCGCCGGACGATCGATCTCGGGAAGCGTGCCGAGAGTCATCTTGGCGATGGTCCAGCACGCGGCGGTGTTTCCGGCCGAGAAGAAGGCGTCCGCTTCGCCTCTTTCGATCATTTCGACCGCGATCAGGATGGAGGAACGCTTCTTGAGAGTGGACCGGCCCACCTTTTCCGCCATGCCGACCTCGTCGGGGGCATCCACCACCTCGAGGTCTAGGCCGGAGATGTCAGCCTTGGCAACCTCGGCCTTGACCGCGGCCTCGCGACCCACGAGCCTCAGGGCAAGGCCATACCGGCGAGCTGCCGCGATGGAGCCTGCGACCGCGGTGGCCACGCCGAAATCGCCGCCCATGGCGTCCACGGCCACGCGGACGCCCTTCAAAGATCCGGTCATTTGGGAGAGGTTACAGCCAGCAATCTGGCCGCAAGGGAGCTTTTGAGGAGCTTACGCGGCGTTCTTCGCGGCGATGACCTGCTTGCCCTTGTAGTACCCGCAGCCCGCGCAGACGCGGTGCGGCATGGTCGCGGCACCGCAGTGGGTGCACTTGCTCAGGCTCGGAGTTTCGAGAAAATCGTGAGCCCGCCGCATGTTGCGACGGCTCTTGGAGTGGCGGCGTTTTGGATTGGGCATTGTCTTTAGGGACCGTGATTCTACCGTGCGTTCTTCAAAGGTGCACGTTCTGCGCTTCCAAGGAGAGAAAGCGGGGAAAAGGGGGCTTGCTTGATCGCCTCTTTCGGGCAACCGCAGTTGGTGAGATTTCGATCGGCTCCGCAGGTCGGGCAGACGCCCTTGCAGTCTTCCCGGCAAAGCCGCTTCATGGGCTGAGCGAGCAGGATGTGCTCGCGAACCATGCCCGTGAGGTCGAGGACGTCGCCCTTGTAGAAGGTGACCACGAGATCGCGGTCCTGAAGTTCCGCGCCTTCCTCGTCGTCGTACTCGGAAAGGGCCTCGGACTCGGGGAGGAAGAAGAGGTCCAGTTCCTGATCGACGGCAAGCGGCGTGTCGGCAAGACAACGGGCGCAGGGGCCCGAAGTCTTGAGATTGAGATGCCCTCGGACGTGGAGGCTGCCCGCGTCGGAACGCTCGACGTGGGCCTTGAACCGACCTTCCTTCTCGGTCGAGAGTTCCTCGGGATCGATCGCGAGGACCTCCCCGTTCACGACCTCGTCGATCTCAAGTCCCTCGTTCGGGATCTTCGAAATGGAGACTTGCAGCATGGCAGCCGGGGAGTTTAACCGACCGGGTCTGATCGCGCCGCTCAAGCCGGGGGGGTTGGCGAAAGCGTGGCGAGCGAGTCGCCCGTTGTTTCAGCACGTACCCGGTCCACTTCCTTCACGATCGTGGCGGGATCGATGCCCATGTCCGTAAGGACGCCCGCGGTCAGGGCCACCGCGGCCTCGGCTTCCTCGAAACATGCGGCATAAGCGCCTACGCGGACAAGCTCCTCGCGTTCCTTGAGGTAGCGGGCGCGCACGAAGATGCGGCAGGCGGGATTGAGCTGCCGGACCGCAGTCACCAGCGGCGCCCGGTTCACCGAATGGGGCAGCGTCACGATCACCTGAGTGGCGCGCGCTATTCCCGCCGCCTTCAGAATCACCTCATGGGTCGCATCGCCGTAGATGGCGAGGCGGCCCTTCGAGGCGACCTCGGACACCGTATCGATGTTGAGGTCGACGATCACGGTTTGAAGGCCCGCATGCCGCAGGCCGCGGTCGACCGCCTGCCCCACCGGGCCGAAGCCCACGATGAGGGCGAGGGGCGTCTTGGGAGTCGCGATCGTCTCTGCCGTGGTGGCGTTGAAACGGTCGGCGCGTCCCACCGCCGAGGCATTGAGGAGACGCCAGACCCAGGGGAGCCGGCGAAGGCCCGCCTCCAGTGGGTCAAGTGCCCGGAAAAGGAAGGGATTGATCGCGATCGAGACCAGGGCGCTGGCGACGAGGAGGTTGTATCCGGTCTCCGACAGCAGCTTGTAGTGGAGAGCCAGAGTCCCCAGGATGAACGAGAACTCGCCCACCTGCGCGAGGCCGACCGCCACCACCAGGGCGGTCCGCGTCGAGTACCCAAGGACGGCGACCACGGCGAGGGCGGCAAGCGGCTTCCCCACCAGGACCACACCGAGCGCGGCCAGGAACAACCACGGCTCCTCCAGGACGAAGCGCGGCTGGAACAACATCCCCACCGAGACGAAGAA
>JANNJB010000494.1:0-2938 GCA_031405615.1 Vicinamibacteria bacterium
GCCTTCGGCCCTCGCCACCGACCGGACGATCTCGGGATACGGGCCATGCGTGTCCTGAAGCGACCCGTTGGAGTTGAACCGCCGCACCACGATCGGGGTGGCGAGAATCGGAAAGGCCCGGCGCGCCCGCACCTCGGTGACGAAGCGTGTGAAGTTCGCGCGATACTCCGCGGGCGGGGTCTGCTCTTCGTCGGCCGACCCATCGTTATGCCCGAACTGGATGATCACGTAGTCGCCGTCCCTCACGTTCGCGATCAGTCCGGTCCAGTGCCCCTCGCTCAGGAAAGTACGGCTGCTGCGCCCGCGCTTCGAATAGTTCCGGACGACCAGACGGTCCTCGTGAAAAAGCGGCTGCAGTTCCTCGCCCCAGCCCGTCTCCGGATCTCGATCGGGCAGCTGTTCGCCCATGGTCGAGTCGCCGGCCAGGTGAAGGGTGACCCGGTTCGGCGCGGGCGTCGGCGCGGGCGTGCTGGGCACGGCGGTGGTGGGTGTGGCCCCGCTCCCACCGCCACAGGCGACCAGAATCGCCAGCAGTACGGGCGGAGCCGTGGCGTGGAGAAAGCGCATCTATCGAAGATAACCCGCCAGGGCGAGTCCTGCCGCGAGTTTCTCCGACATGGTCGAGTCGCCCGCGGGATGCCCCGTGACCTTCGCGGTCTCGCGACCCGGGCCATGAAGGGCGCGGCCGGGCATGGCGCCCGTGTGTTCGCCGTCTTGAAGGACCACACGGCCATTGACCAGGACGTGTTTCATTCCCACCGAGTACTGGTGCGGGTCGGCGAAAGTCGCGCGATCCGCCACCGTCGCTGGGTCGAAGACCGCGACGTCCGCGAACATGCCCACCTCGAGCCGGCCGCGGCGATCGAGGCCGAGGTTCTCCGCGGGCAGGCCCGACATGCGCCGGATCGCTTCCTCGAGCGTGATCAGCTTCTCGTCGCGAACGTAGCGGCCGAGGAGGCGCGCGAAGTTCCCATAGGCGCGCGGGTGCGTCTTCGACTTCAAGAAGACGCCCTCGGTCGCCATCGAAGCCGCATCCGAACCGAACGACATCCACGGCAACTGAATCTGCTTGCGAACGTTGTTCTCGGACATCAGGGTAAAGGCGACGCCCACGCGGGTTCGATCCTCGTGGACCAGATCCATCACGACCTCCGTCCAGTCCTTGCCGCGCAGCTTCGCGACCTCGGCCAGGGTCTTGCCCTGAAGGGGCCTGAGCGCATCGTTCTTGAACTCGAGGAGGAGGATGCGCTCCGGCGAGCCCGCGGCCGCGCACAGGTTCTCCCAGTCCTTCCCCGCCACCTTCATCTCAGCGCTGATCCGCTGGCGCAGGGCGGAATCCTCAAGACGCTTGAAGACCGCGTCGTACCCGCCCTCGCGCGCCCAGGGCGGCAGGCAGGCATCGAAGCCCGTGGCCCCGGCGGTGTAGGTGTACATGTCCGCGGTGATCTTCAAGCCCTCGCGCCGTGCCGCTTCCACCTTCTGAATGACGGCGTCGAGCTTGTTCCAGTTCGACTCCCCCGCCGCCTTGAGGTGGTAGATCTCCGCGGGGATCTTCGCTTCACGGGAGATCCGGATCAGTTCGTCCACCGACTCGAGCAGCCGGTCGGCTTCGCTGCGCATATGCGAGATGTACTTGCCCTGGTATTGCGCCGCCACCTTCGAAAGCTCGATCAGTTCCTCGGTGTCGGCATAGACCGCGGGGGCGTAGATGAGCGACGTCCCGATGCCAAGAGCGCCTGCCTTCATCTCCGCGCGCACCAGCTCGCGCATTCGCTCCATCTGCTCCGGGGTGGCCTTCTTGTTATCCAGGCCGATCACGTGTTCTCGCAGCGTGCCCGCGCCGATGTAGGAAGCCACGTTGGTGGACACGCCTTTCCTCTCGAGGAACTGCAGGTACTCCGCGAGGGTCGTCCACTCGATCGCGTACTTGACGTCTCCCATGCCTTCTTCGCGGCGCCGTTTCATCTCGGGGGTCCACGGTCCCATCGACTCGCCCTCGCCGAAGATCTCGGTGGTGACGCCCTGCCGGATATCGCCCTGCGATTTCCCGTCCACGATCAGCGAATCCACCGACCACGAGAGCATGTTGATGAAACCCGGAGCGACCGCGAGCCCCTTCGCGTCGAGTGTGCCATCGGCGGTGGCCTTCGACAGGTCCCCTATGGCCGCGATCTTGTCGCCGCGGATGCCGACATCGGCAAGGCGCGGTCTGCTTCCCGTGCCGTCGTAGACCGTCCCGCCCCGGACTATGAGGTCGTAGTCCGCCGCGGGCAAGGCGCTCGCGGAAAGAAGAAGGGCCAGCCCGGCGACGATTCTCGCCGCGCGTGATCGGGGCGTCATCGGTCTCCCTCCGGCGTAGCGGCGCCGCCCCGCCTCTTGCCGTCTTGCGGAGCCTCGCGGGCCAGTTCGATGAGGTCGACGCTCTCGGACGAACGGCCGAGCAGGTGTTTCGAGAAGTAGTCCGCGCGCAGCCAGAAGAAGTAGTCGGTCATCGGCCCGTACCCGTGACGCTGGCCGGTCATGATGAAGAAGTCGAAACGCTTGTGAGCCTTGATGAGCGCGTCGGCCATGCGCAGGGTTCCCGCCGGGTGAACGTTGTCGTCCTGATCCCCGGTGACGAGGAACAGATGGCCCTTGAGGTTCTTCGCCAGTTCCGAGTTGCGATCGATGCTGTACTCGAACTTCACCTTGCCGTCCTTGTCCGTCACTTCCTTGACCCCGTGGTGCTTCTCGCTCCAGGCCCGGTTGTAGACGTTGTTCTCGTGATTGCCCGACGAAGACACCGCGACCTTGAAGAAGTCGGGGTAGACCAGCATGGCCGCGGTGGACATGAAGCCGCCGCCCGAGTGGCCGTAGATGCCCACAAGATTCATGTCGATCCAGGGGTTCCTGCGCGCCAGCTGCTCGATCGCCGCCTTCTTGTCGGCCAGACCGTAGT
>JANNJB010000495.1:0-2412 GCA_031405615.1 Vicinamibacteria bacterium
CTGCTCGCCGATGATCTCCTCGAGCGCGCGCCGCGCGGGACGACGCCCCGGCTCGAAGTCACCGTGCAGGGCGCGAAGGTGACCATCCATCCGACCCGGGTCAGCGCGTGGCGGCCGCGCGGTCTCGGAGAGCGCTTCCTGAGAACGTTCAGGAAGGAACTCGTCGTCGACGTTTAGCGGGGGCGAGCCCTCACCGCGGCTGCCTTAGATCGCCACCTGGCGCACCGGGTTGCCGCAGGCCTAGAGGAAGCGGTGAAAGTCGGCGGCCGTGATCACGAGGGTCGCGGTGTTCACGTTCGGGTGAAACGAAACGCGCTCGGCGGTGGCCATATCCGCATCGAGAAACACGCGTACCGCACGCGAGGGATCGTTGATCAGGCCGAATGGGGAGACCGAACCTGGCGTGAGGCCGAGGTGGGACTTGAGCCGCTCCGGCGAGGCGAAGCTGAGCTTCCCGTCTCCGATCTGGCCGGCGAGGCGTTCCAGATCGACCTTCTTTGTGTGGCCGACCACGACCAGATAGTGCCGATCGCCCTTCTGATTGCGCAGGAAGAGGTTCTTGAAGTGCGCGGCGTCGATGCCCGCCCAGTGAACCACCGCCTCCTCGACCGTCGCCACCTTTGGGTGCTCGTGCCGGGCAAACGGGATGTCGAGTTCTCCGAGCCGCGCGATGACGGGCGCTTCGGGATTCAAGGGTGGGGGGGAGCCGCCGATCCCACGCCGTACTTCGTCAGGATCCTCTCGAGTTCGCCCGACATCCGCAGGCCCTCGATATAGGAGTCGATAGCGGCCTTGAGGTCGCTGCCCTTGCGCAGCATCACGCCCTGATCCGAGCGATGGACCCGAACCCCCACCTTGAGTTCGCTGAATTGAGCGCTCACCGATTCGCCCACCGCCGCCCGTGAATCCATGAGCGCGTAGTCGGTCTGGCCTTCGAGCACCGCGGTATAACTCTCCATGTTGAAGCCGGTCAGGCGAATCTCGGGATTCAGGTTCATCGCATCGAGGAACTCATACTGGCTCGAGCCCCTCATGACCGCCACTCGCTTGCCCTTGAGATCTTCAACGGCCTTGAGTTTGCTGCCCGGCTTGACCGCGGCCACCGCCCACTGGCTGAAGTAGGGCGCGGAAAAGTCCGCGGCTTCCTGGCGCTTCGGAGTGACGGTCAGGCGGCTCGCCACCAGATCGCCCTTCTTCGCGAGCAGGGCCGGAAGCAACTCCCCATAACCGCCGGTCTGGGGACTCATCTCCAACCGGACACTCAGGCTCTTCGCGAACCCCTTGATCAGATCGACATCCACGCCGCTGAAGTGCGCCGGGTCCTTCATATCGGCGAGCTTGAGACCGGCCGCGCGCATGGCCTCGACGTCCACGGCCACGAACGGGTCTTCGACGGCCGGGAAAGTGAGCATGATGAGCTTGCCCCTGGACTTGACGTCGGCGAGGTCGCCCGCGTTCGCCGCACCTGCGAGCAGGACGCTCAGGCCAACGATCGAAAGGATGCGGAATCTCGATGGGGTCATCGTCGTGATCTCCTTCGGCGCCCACGGGCGTCGTTTTGTATGGCTGCCGCCAGCGTAGCACACGCCCCAACGGGCCGTTCGTTAATGGCCCCCGTGGTGGCATACTTCGAAGCGACGTCCTCACCACCGAAGGAGATCGCCCATGCCGCGCATCGTTCGTTGTGGACTCATCCAGGCCCGGAACGTCCTCGGTCCCGAGGCCGGCCTCGAGAAGGTCAAGAAGGCCATGATCGACAAACACGTCAAGTTGATCGCGACCGCGGCGAAGAAGGGCGCCAGGATTCTCTGTCTCCAGGAGATCTTCTACGGCCCGTACTTCTGCGCGGAGCAGGAGACCCGCTGGTACCACTTCACCGAGAAGGTGCCGGACGGGCCCACGGTGAAGCTGATGCAGAAGCTCGCGAAGAAGCACAAGATGGTGCTCGTTGTTCCGATCTACGAGGTCGAGCAGTCGGGCGTCTACTACAACACCGCCGCGGTCATCGATGCCGACGGGAAGTACCTCGGCAAGTACCGCAAGAACCACATCCCGCACACCAAGCCCGGGTTCTGGGAGAAGTTCTATTTCAAACCCGGCAACCTCGGCTATCCGGTGTTCGAGACCGCTTACGCGAACGTGGGCGTCTACATCTGCTACGACCGTCATTTCCCCGAAGGCGCGCGCGCGCTCGGTCTCGCCGGCGCGGAACTTGTCTTCAATCCCTCGGCCACGGTGGCGGGATTGTCCGAATACCTGTGGAAACTGGAACAGCCGGCGCACGCGGTGGCGAACGGCTACTTCGTGGGCGCGATCAATCGGGTCGGCCACGAGGCGCCGTGGCACATCGGCGAGTTCTACGGGCAGAGTTACTTCTGCGATCCGCGCGGCCAGATCATCGCCGAGGCTTCG
>JANNJB010000496.1:0-2801 GCA_031405615.1 Vicinamibacteria bacterium
ACCGACAGCGATCGTTTCCTGGTGAATCCCGACAAGAACAACTTCGGGCCCCGTCTCGGCTTCGCCTACGCGATGGATGAGAAGACCGTCGTTCGCGGCGGCTACGGCATCGCCTTCATCCATTTCCATCGCGCGGGCGGCGCCAACCTCCTGCCCATCAACGGGCCCCAGGTGATCACGGCGGTGGTTTCGCAGAGCAATCCCCTCGATCCCACCTTCCGCCCCACCCAGGCGGGCTACCCCACCGATCTCACGAATCCGGCGCGTTTCAATCCCCTCCTCGCGAACATCACCTACATGCCGCGCGACAACAAGACCACTTCGATTCAGAGCTATTTCCTCTCCGTCCAGCGCGAACTGGCGAAGAACGTGGTGGTGGACCTCGCGTACGTCGGAAATGAAACGAAGGACTCGCTGCTCTTCGCGAACTACAACCAGGCCCGGCCCAACAACCCTGCGGGGACCATCGCTCTTGGCGCGCGCCGGCCCATTCCCGAATACGGCGATATCACCTACTCGTTCAATGGCGGGAGGTCGCGCTACAACAGCTTCCAGATGCGTCTTGAAGGACGCCGGGGAAGCCTCACGTTCCTGAGCTCGCTGACCCTCTCGAAGGCGAAGGACAACGGCGCTGGTTCTCTCGAGAATCCGAATGGGAATTTCCCCGCCCCGCAGGACTTCAACAACCTCGACGCCGAGTATGGAACGTCGGCCTTCGACCAGCCGTGGAACAGCACGATCAGCCTGGTCTGGCAGCTTCCGTTCTTCAAGTCGAACAAGATCCTCGGCGGGTGGCAGATCGCCGCCATCAACAACATGTGGGCCGGGGAAGCGCTCACGTTCCGGTACAACCCCGCGGCCGCCTTCAGCGTCTCCGGCATCGCTCAGGACTTTAGGGGAGCCAATAACTACCGTCCCAACATCACCTGCGACCCGACCCTGCCCGCGGACCAGCGAACCGTGGCGCAGTACTTCAACCCAACCTGCGTCCAGATTCCGACCGACCCCTCTCAGCCGTTCGGAAACGCCGCCCGAAACACGGCTCGCGGCGATTCCATCTATCAGCTCGATATGGCTCTCTCGAAGTCGTTCGAGGTGTTCAAGGACAATCGCATCGAGCTCCGGGTGGAGGCGTTCAACGTTCTCAACAAGACGAACTTCCGCGCCCCCGAGTTCAACCGCAGCTCCGCCGCGTTCGGCACCACCACCGCGACCTACGACCCGCGCCAGATTCAGCTGGGCGCGAAGTTCATCTTCTAAGAGTTGGGGGGCCGCAAAGTGCTCAGCCCCCCATTGGCCAGGCTACGCCCGGGATAGTTCTCCCGCATACACTCACGGAACTCTTCAAGGAGGCTTCATGGAGCTTCGACTCATCTCTCGTCCCCTGATGGTCCGCGCGGCCGTCGTGCTCTCTTTCGCCGCGAGTGTGGCGGTCGCGGACGACAGCAACTGGCCTCAGTGGCGGGGGCCGCTGCACACGGGAGAAGCGACACGCGGGAACCCTCCTCTTGAGTGGAGCGAGGACAAGAACGTTCGCTGGAAGGTCGAGGTGCCGGGCCTCGGCAAGAGCACACCGGTGGTGTGGAACGATCTCGTGTTCGTGACCACCGCGGTGGCGACGGAGACTCCCATTGCGCCCGCGGCAACGCCCGCCCCGGCCGCGGAGGGGAGTCGTCGCGGCGGGGGCCCGCCACTACCCGCGCCCAAACCCGGAAACCTCGAGTACGTGGTCCAGGCCCACAACCGCAGCGATGGAAAGCTCCGCTGGCGGAAGGTCGTGAAGGTGCAAGCGCCCCACGAAGGCGCCCACAAGGACGGCAGCTTCGCGTCTGGTTCCGCGCTCACGGATGGAGAGCGGGTCTACGCTTTCTTCGGTTCGCGCGGTCTCTTCGCCCTCGACTTCAAGGGAAACCTCGTCTGGGAGAAGCAGTTTGGGACGATGCGGACGCGCCTGTCGTTCGGCGAGGGCGCCTCGCCGGTGCTCCATGGAAACGCGCTGGTCGTGAACTGGGACCACGAGGATCAGGACTTCCTGGTGGCCCTCGACAAGAAGACGGGCAAGGAACTCTGGCGCGCCGAGCGCGACGAGCCCACCTCGTGGGCAACCCCCATCGTGGTGACCTCCGGCGGCAAGCCACAGGTGATCGTGAACGCCACCAATCGGGTGAAGAGCTACGACCTCGCGACGGGGAAGGTCCTCTGGGAGGCGAGCGGCATGACCACCAACGTCATCCCTTCGCCCGTTTCGGCCGGGGGAATGGTCTACCTGATGAGCGGCTTTCGCGGCAGCGCCCTCATCGCGGTGCGGCTAGCCGACGCCCTGGGGGACATCACCGGCAAGTCGGCCATCGCCTGGAGCTACGACAAGGACACGCCCTATGTGCCCTCGCCCCTGCTCTACAAGGACGGACTCTACTTCCTGAAGTCGAACTCCGCGGTCCTCACCCGCATCGACGTGGCCACCGGCAAGCCGAGCTACACCCAGAGGCTGGAGGGCCTGACCAACGTCTACGCCTCGCCGGTCGCGGTGGCCGGCCGTGTCTACGTAGTGGGCCGCGACGGTGTGGCAACGGTGCTCGAAGCGGGGCCGGAGGCGAAGGTGCTGGCCACGAACACCCTTGGGGACGGGTTCGACGCCTCGCCCGCCCTCGCGGACGACGAGATGTACCTCCGGGGCCAGAAGTACCTGTACCGCATCTCGAAGGACTGACCGGCCGAGCTATCCGGCGAGAAGGCCGCGGGCCCACAGCAGGGCCGCCACTACCGGAAGGGCCGCTGCGGTTCGCCATTCCTTGTTGTGG
>JANNJB010000497.1:0-2402 GCA_031405615.1 Vicinamibacteria bacterium
TCGTAAGAATTTCCCAGGACCACCGGTCCGATCCAGAGGGCACGCCAGCAAGCGTGCCCTTTTTTTTGCGCGACAAATTCCGAGACCCGTTTTCACGGAACAAATCCGGCGGTTCAACCACGGGAACGCGGTGTCCGGTAATGGGACTTCGGGAAGCGAACTTCACGGAACCCGACTTGCACAACTAGCGTTAATGCATATAGATATGGAAGACCTGAGCGGATGGCACAGGCATTGATAGAGGAATAGACATGGACATCGCTCGCCCCGACCTTGCCGTCAA
The DNA here is from genome assembly GCA_031405615.1 of Vicinamibacteria bacterium. GTDB lineage: Bacteria > Acidobacteriota > Vicinamibacteria > Fen-336 > JAGNNV01 > JAGNNV01. The sequence goes on from JANNJB010000497.1 coordinate 284, forward strand.
GCGCAAGAAGCGGAATCTTCAAATCGGAATCGGCGCCGCGGTGGTGCTTTTGAGCGCCACGTGGGGCCTCTCCCAACTCAAGCCGGCGGCCCCCAGCGTCGATCGCGGCACGCTCTTCCTCGACAAGGTGAAGAAGGGCGAGATGCTCCTTCAGGTCCGCGGCCTCGGCACGCTCGTGCCCGAGGAAGTGCGGTGGATTCCGGCTCTGACCGCGGGCCGGGTCGAACGCATCGTGGCGCTTCCCGGTACGCTGGTGAAGCCCGAGACCGTCATCCTGGAACTCTCGAACCCCGACCTCGAACAGCAGTTGCTCGAAGCCGAGTCGCAGCTTCGGGAAGCCGAGGCGCGTCTGATCGAAGCCCGCTCGAATATCGAACGCTCGCGTCTCGATCAGCAGGCCACCGCGGCGAGAGTCGCCTCGGAATCGCGCCAGGCGCGACTGCGCGCCGACGCCGATGTGGAACTGGCTTCCCAGGGTCTGGTCGCCGGCCTGAACGCGAAACTGTCGCAGGCTGCCGCGGAGGAACTCGAGAGCCGCGCGAAGATCGAACAGGAGCGCCTGAAACTCTCCATTGACTCGATCGAGGCTCAGATCGCTGTTCCCAAGTCCACGGTTGAGCAGCGTCTCGGCACCGCGCGCATGCGGCGCTCACAGCGCGACGCTCTTCGAGTGCGGGCGGGCATCAACGGCGTTCTTCAGTCGGTGCCCGTCGAAGTCGGACAGCAGGTGGCTCCGGGCACCAACCTCGCCCGCGTCGTCGAGCCCACGCGCCTCAAGGCGGTGATCCGGGTCGCGGAAACCCAGGCGAAGGACCTCGCGATCGGCCTGCCCTGTGACGTCGACACGCGTAACGGCATCGTCAAGGGCCGCGTGGTCCGGATCGATCCCGCGGCGCAAAACGGCACGGTCGCGGTCGACGTTTCGCTCGAAGGAGAACTTCCGAGAGGTTCGCGTCCCGATCTCACGGTTGACGGCACGATCGAACTCGCACGCCTCGAAGACACGCTTTATGTCGGCCGGCCCGCGCAGGGAGCGGGGGAGAGCACGATCAGTCTCTTCCGCGTCGATCCTGCGACCGGCGAAGCCAACCGGGTGCGTGTCCGTCTCGGCCGCGCCTCCGTGAACAGCGTCCAGATTCTTGAAGGCCTGAACCTTGGCGACGAGGTCATTCTCTCGGACGCTTCGGCCTGGGATGCCTTCGACCGGATTCGACTTCGCTAGAAGTTTCTTGCGCACCCGACGCCCGCTTGAAGCGTCAAAACCTTAACCAGAGCGGAACATAAAACCTTGCCGGGACGTTGAAGTAGGAAAGAACCCCTAGGAGATTTGAGAATCATGACCGATACCCCTGCCTTGATCGACCTGTCCGGCGTGACCAAGGTCTTCCTGACCGATGAAGTTGAAACCCACGCCCTTTCCGGGATTCATCTCAAGATTCAGAAGGGTGAGTTCGCCGCGATCGCCGGGCCGTCCGGCTGCGGCAAATCGACGCTGCTGTCGATCCTCGGCCTCCTCGACTCGCCGACCGATGGCCAGTACATCCTGAACGGCCAGCCGGTGGCCAAGCTCACCGCGGCCGACCGGGCCCGCGTCCGCAATCGCGAGATCGGTTTCATCTTCCAGAGCTTCAACCTCATCGGTGACCTCACCGTCTTCGAGAACGTCGAACTGCCTTTGACCTATCGCGGCACCAGCGCCGCCGAGCGCAAGAAGAGGGCGATGGAATCGCTCGAGCGCGTGGGCATGGGCCATCGCGCAAAACATCTTCCGAGCCAGCTTTCAGGTGGTCAGCAGCAGCGCGTCGCGGTTGCCCGGGCGCTCGTGGGTGCGCCCGCCGTCCTTCTCGCCGACGAGCCGACGGGGAACCTCGACTCCAAGAACGGCGACGCGGTCATGGCTCTGATGACCGAACTCCACCAGGGCGGCGCCACCATCGTCATGGTGACCCACGACCCGCGTTTCGCGAAGTACGCCGACCGCACGATCCACATCTTCGACGGCCGCATCGTCGAAGAGGGCGCGATGCCGGATCACGCACAAACCGCGTAGAACTCAAACACAACTCCAACCAGGAGAGTGAAGGCCATGAGCGGATTGATGGGCGATGTGCGACTGGCC
>JANNJB010000498.1:0-9952 GCA_031405615.1 Vicinamibacteria bacterium
CGGCGGATACCTGCGCAGCCAGCAGAGGAGGTTCGTGCAGAGCGCAACCCCCGAAGCCGTGGCGCTCAACCGCGAAATCGGCGATCGCAGAGGCACGGTGCAAGGCGGCGGCCTCGGCCTGCGCCTCGAAACGCGGCCCAGGGGATGGACCATCCTGACCGAAGCCATGGTTCTCGCCTTCGACACCGATCGAACGAGTGTCAACGGCCGCTTCGACATCTCGTACGACCACGGCGCGGACAAGCCCGGGGTGGCGCTGCAGTACCTGCGGCGCGAGGCGGTGCACGAACTCGCCTCCGGGGCCGCGATGATCGCCGGGGTCATCGGCGACACCGTCCTCGCCTCGACCTGGCGGGGCTTCGGCAAACTGAGAACCTCCGACCACTCGCGACTCCGGGTGTGGTTCGCGGGAGGCGCGTCCTTCTTCTCCGAGGGTGCAAACGGGGCTTTTCGCGCGAACCGGCAGGACCGGATCTCCGCCCGCATGAGCCTGCATTTGAACCCCCACGCGAGCATTGCCTACGTGGGCCGATACAGCCGCTTCCGCGAGCGATCCCCGCTCTACTACAGCCCGCAGCGAGACCTCACTCATCTCCTGGCCGGATGGTTCGAAACCCGCGGCAAAAAGGTCCGTGCCGCTCTTGCCGTGGAAGGGGGGACGGAGACGATCGACGGCCAAAGGATCACTCCCCTTCTGATCGAACCGAGTCTCGAATTTCGCTCGGAACGGATGCCCGTGCGGCTCCTCTACCGATACGGCCGGTCCGGAGCGAGTGCCTTTGGCTCCTCGACCTATATCGCCCAGACTCTCGAACTCACGATCGGAGCGCGACGATGATCGAAGAACTGAGCCGGCGCTTCTATCGGGTCTTCTTCGTCATCATGTGCGCGGCCTCGGCCATCGGTCTGCTCACCCTCATCTACTTCAACTTCTGGTTCAACCGCCTCGCCGCGGTCAGCTTTCTGGTCGATTTCTCGACCTTCCTGCTCGTCGGCTTCCTGGTTCTGCTCATCATTCGTTACACGCTGCTCATCGTCTTCGCCTTCCTCCAGCATCTCGAGCGCTCGCACGAACCCTGGGAACCCGCTGAATATCCGCTGGTGAGCGTCATCGTCCCCGCCCACAACGAGGGCATCCTGATCGCCGCCGCGGTGGAGCCCCTCATGGCGATGGACTATCCGCGTTATGAGGTGGTGGTCATCGACGACGGGTCGACGGACGACACCTTCGAACGCGCTCTCGAGCTTTCCCGCATCTACGGAATTGAGCGCCTGCGCGTGATCACTCAGCCAAACGGCGGCAAGGCCGTGGCCCTCAACACCGGCGTCGCCGCGGCGCGGGGCGAACTGATCCTGTGCATGGATGGCGACAGCGTCCTCGAGGCCCAGACCATCCGGGAGGCGGTGAAACATTTCGCCGATCCGGGGGTCGGTGCGGTGGGCGGCAACGTCAAGGTCATCAACCGGGTCAACCACCTGACCCGCCTTCAAGCCCTCGAATACATCGAGGGCCTGAGCCTCGTTCGCACCGCCCACGCGTTCTTCCGGAGGGTCGCGGTCATTCCCGGACCGATCGGCATCTTTCGCAAGAGCGTTCTCGAAGAGGTGGGCGGGTACCTGCCCGGCACCTTCGCGGAGGATTGCGAACTCACGCTCCGCATCATGCTCGCGGGCTGGAAGATCAAATACGAACCCAACGCGGTGGCGTGGACGGAAGCCCCGGAATCGCTCGAGGCGCTGTTCAAGCAGCGTTACCGCTGGGCTCGCGGCATCCTGCAGTCCCTGATCACCCACAAAGCCCGCCTGCTCACCCCCTGGCCCGATCCCGCCGACTGGGCGTTTTTGTGGCTCATGGTGTTCGAAACCATGATCTGGCCGCTGATGAACGTCTTCGCGCTGCTCTTCTTCATCAATGTGGCGTTCTGGGCCGGCCTTTCCAACCTCATCGTGCTGTGGTGGGCCCAGCTCACCGTGCTCAGCATCGTGGCCGCTCTCTTCAGCGTGGCCATGGAGGAAGAGGACATGCGGCTCACCGTCTATTCCGTCTTCTATACCGTCTTCTGGGTCACCTACATGGACTTCACGAAGTTCTTCGCTACGATGGACGAGGTCTTCGGGGTCCGGATGACCTGGCGCAAGGTCGAGCGTCTCGGGAGAATCTGAGCCGTCCGCCCTTCGCATTTCTTTGAGGCCAAACCATGGAGTTGATCCCCCTACTCTCAACGATCATCCTGTCGGCGACGATCGTGACAATCCTCTTCGCCGCGTTTTCGTACATCGCCTATCGGGCGAGGGACAAGCGGCGTCCCGCGCAGCTCGCGGACGGCGCCGAAGAGAACCTCTTCTTCCGCCGCTACGAGCCCTGATCGTCTCCGTGCCTCAGGCCGTCTGGAAAATGACGGGCGAGGTGTGCGCTTGAAGTCCGATTCGGTGCGGAACCGTTTTCGCCGGCCCCAGCCGCCGGGGGCCGTCGTCTATCTCATCGCGGCGGCGGTCATCCTGGTCTCCCTCGAGGCGCTCATCTATCTCGTCCTCCTGAAGGACACGGTCGGGCCCTTCGCGTTCTTCGGCTCGGTGCCCCAGCCCTCCATCGACCTCACCAAACCGGCGCGCGTGCGCATCGTCGTCGAATGGGAGCAAGGCAACGGCACCCCCTCGGGAGAGCGGCGTCTCGCCCTCTGGGAGAAGGCCGCGGCGAGCGCCGGCATCCAAATCGAACGGCTGCCGCTGGCCCAACTGGACGAGGCGCCGGCCGGCAAGGATGTGATCGTGCTGCCCGCGGTCTCCACCCTCACGGAAGCGGGGAGAGATGCGCTCTTGCGGGCGGTCCGTGCGGGCGCCGGTCTAGTGATTTCGGGTTCGCCCGGCATTGCGAATGCGCCCGCGGAGGCCGCGGAACACACCCTCATCCGCAGCCTTACCGGAGCCACGGTCGCCGAGACAGTGGCCCAGGGCGTCTGCTCGGTGACCTTCGCGGGGGGACGCTTCTTCTCGGATGCCGTGCCCGCGGGACGCCGCGTTGAGCTCCCCGCCCAGGATCTGGTGATTTTGAAGGCGACCGCACCTGACGCCTACCTGAGCGATCACCGTCTGCAGCCGCTGCGCGGCGATTCTCCCGAGGACTCGGCTCTCGCGGTGCACGCCACATTCGGAGCGGGGCGAGTGGTCTGGTTCGGCTTCGACGAGACAGTGCGCCCGGTGCACTACTTCGACCAGCAGGCTCTCGAAAGCTACATGGCGGTCGCGCTCCGCTGGACCGGCCGTCAGGCTGTCACCGCGCGCGCGGCCTGGCCGGGTGGGCGACCTTCAGCCGCACTCGTAGCCGTCCAGATCGCCGCCGCCGGCGCTTCGGCTCTGGAACTCGCTGACCTCATCCGCCAGGAAAAGATCAACGCCACCTATTTCGTCAGCTCTCAGCTGGCGCGCACGTCCCCGGCGCTCGTCATGCGCCTGGGCGAAGATGGCGAGGTCGGCTCGACGTCCGACTCAGAGGAACCCCTGGTGGGTAAAGCCTCCGGCCGAGGCGTCGAACGGCTGCGGCTGTCCGGTGCTGCGATCCAGTCGGTGACCGGCAAGGAAGTCCGCGGCCTCGCTCCGCCACAGGGCCTCGTGAACACACTCGTCATCGCCGCGATGAACGAGGCGGGCTACCGTTATGTCATCGGCGACCGCGGGGTCAGCCAGGCCGTGCCCGACATCGTGGAGTTCCAGCAGTCGGCCCTCTTCCCGCTTCAAAGATCGGAAGTAACGAAGTTCTACGCGAGCGGCCTCGACGATTTCGAGCTCCTCGCCGAAACCACGGGAGACCTGGTGCCGCGTTGGCTTCGGGACTTCAGACTCTTCACCGGGATGGGAGGGCTCTACACCCTGCGCATTCACGATGACCTCCTCGGCGCCGCGGCCGAGCGCGGCAACCTGACCCGGATTCTCACCACCCTCAAGTCGAGCCAGGCCTGGATCGCCAGCGGATCGGAAATCGCGCGCTGGTGGTCGGCGCGCCAGAAGATCGAAGTGAGTCTCCGTCCTCTCGGACCCAGACGCCTATATCTCGAAGTCGCGAACAAGGGGCTCGCCGACCTCGACGACGTCGCGATCTCGGTGTACCTTCCCTACCGCCCACGGAAGGTTGGTGTGCGATCTCCGGTATTCCGCCTCGCCACCCCCGAGTACCGCCTGGACGAACGCCAGGATCTCCTCCATCTCCGCTTCTCCAGGATCCCCCAGCAGACGAGCTACATCTATTACGTGACGTTCGATGAATAGACGAACCGCCATCGGGGTGCTCTCCGGGCTGGCCATGGGCGGGCGGGCGCAGGCCGCCGGCTTGCAGCGACACTTCTATGTGACGGCCGACGAAGACTCGAAGGCCTCGTTGCGACGACACGCAAGCCAGGTGGACCTCGCCTCACCTCAGTGGTATCAGGTGGACGGCTCGGGGGCGCTCGTGAGCCACGCGGACGAGGCGCTCAACGCGTGGGCGCGAAAAGCGAAAGTCCGCCTGATGCCGCTGATCCTCAACCAGGACTTCCGGCCGGAGATAGCCCATCTCGTGCTCGCCGACCCGAAGATCCAGGCCGTCCTGATCCGAAACCTGGTCGACGAGGGTGTGCGCCTCAGGGTGCGGGGCTTTCAACTCGACTTCGAGAATGTGCCCGCCGAGGATCGGGCGGCCTTCACCACTTTCGTCCGTTCCCTGGCCGGAAATCTCCGCTCCCGGGGCCTTCGCCTCAGCGTGGCGGCGCCCGCGCCCCTGTACTCGGCCCCGAGTTCCGCGACCGCCAACCCGATCAACGAACGCGCCGCCGCCTTCGACTACCGCTCCCTCGCCGCGGCCACCGATTTCCTGACGATCATGACGTACGACCAGCACACCTCTTTCGACAACCCGGGACCGGTCTCGGGCCGGCCATGGGTGGAGGAGTGCATGAAGCGCGTTCTCGCCCTCGTCCCCGCGAAAAAAGTGATGCTGGGCGTGCCTCTCTACTACCGCCGCTTCCGCGCCGCGGGGATCGTCGAAGGCACGCATGCGGAAGCCCTCGCCCTCTCGCAACTGCGCGGCGTCCCCCTTACCCGCGATCCCGTGCAGGGAGAGAGCACGTTCGCGTTCGACGAAGACGGCGCCCCGAACGTGGTGTGGCTGCAGGATGCCGAGAGCACACGCGAGCGTCTACGCATGGCGAGGCGGCTGCGGCTCGCGGGCTTCTCGGCCTGGCGTCTCGGGCACGAGGACGAGAGTTCCTGGCCGTACCTCAGCGGACGAAGCTGACTTCGAGACGCACCGGCCGCCCCGACTCGAGTCGCGGCAGCGTGATGACGATTCGACCGCGCGCGGCGTCGAGCGTCGCCCGAGGCGCCTCTCCGGAAACGGATGAGACGACCCGCGGGTTTCCGCGCAGGTGGCCTGGGTACAGCGAGAAGGCGAGATTCTCGCTGGGCCGGTTCGCCCGGCTGACGATGTCAAGGCGCAGGGAGGTCGGCGACGGGGCCGAGAGCGACACGCTGATACGGCTTCGCGCGGACCACCAGTCGGCAAGGTCGCCGCCCCGCGCGATCCAGCTTTTTGACGCCCCGATCTGGGAGAGGATGGTACGAAGTGCCGGCAGATACTGCGGCCCTCCGAGGCCCTGGGTGTGAAGCGAGAGGACGTAGAGCCCGCCCAGGCGAAAGACGCCCTCGCTGTCATCCTGCACCCGTCGCACGATCCACTCCGGATTCAGGCCTTCAAGGCCAAGGGGTGAGAGGTGGAGGTCGTCGTCGGTGCTGCGGCCAAGGCTCACGATGGAGCCCTCGCGCGTCAGTCCCTCGGGCGCGCGCCGCACGCTCCTCGACGAGGGCAGCACGGAATCGACACCGCCCGCGGCGAGAAAATAGCGAACCCCCGCCTCGCCCAGAAATTCGGCGCCCGCCTGATCCAGCGTGTCGCCAAAGGGGCGCACGCCGCGAGCCCACACCCACGACGGGCTCCACAACGCGAGTCGCGCCCAGTCGATCTTGAGACGATCGACAGCGTGCGGCACCCGCCCGACGTTGTTGTCGTGCCGCCACTTGAGCGCCAGTTCTCCGGCGGCCTTCAGCTCGCCTACGAGTTCGCGGTCGCCCGCCAGCGACGGGTCCACGAAAAAGGTCGCCGGCACACGAGCTTCGGCGAGGACCAGGGCGAGCCGCCGGGCCCGATCGGGGTATTCCGCCACGTCGACCGCGACCAGAACCGAACTTGCGAAAGGCGCGGGCCAGGGCTCGATGGCCACCAGAGGCCGCCCGGCCGCCCAGGCCGCGGAGTTCAGCAACAACGCGGCCGCGCGTTCCGCCTCTCCGGTGACCGAGGAGCTTTCGTGAAACCCCAGCCAGACCACACGGCCCTCGCCGATTTCTTTCCGCACCACCGCACCCTGGTAGTCGTCGGGAAGGCCCGGGTTCCGGGGGCGAAGGCGCGCGTCGCTCCAGAAGGCGTCGACTTCGAGGGCGGTGGCCTCGAGCCGCTCCAGAGACGTCACCTGGATGCGAGCGCCCCCCGGAAGCCCGGCGCCTAAAGGACTCCCGCTCCGCACGCTCACGAACCAGGGCGCCTGCCGGGCATCGATCTCGAAACGAAGCGCGCCGGTCAGGGCCTGCAGAAAATCGTAGCCGCGCCAGACGCCCAGATCATCGCGCGCGCCGAGGGCCCAGGTGGCGACGACACCGCCGCCGCCGCGGACGTAGCGCTCGATCTCGACCCGCGCGGGGTCCCCGAGGCAGACAACGGAGGGCAGGATCAGGGCCGCGTACTTGTCGAGCCCCGTTTCGAGTTGCGAATCGCCGATGGTCTCGATGGCGTGGCCGGCGCCTTGAAGGAGCAGACGCCAGCGATTGGCGTGCTGAGCAAACTCCGCGGAGCCGATGCACCACTCCGAGGCCTCGCTGCGCACCACCCCGATCGGCCGGCCACCCGGCAGCGTGAGGGACCCAAGAGGCGCACGAGGCTCCACACGGGCGGAACGGAAGGCCGCTTCCCAGACTCCGAACACGACCAGCACGGCAAGGACCGCCGATGCGATACGGGCCCGACGCAGATGCTGCGCGGCCGCGCCCGTTGCGGCGTCGGTGGTCAAAATGCGCGGAAGGAAGTCCGGCGGACGCCGGCCGTGCTCGGAGTGGGCCCGAAAGCAGGAATGGCAAACATGGAATAGCGGGGGCGGCGGATTGAGGGGAACGGGCATTCTATCGACCTTTGCCCGGCGGGCTTCGGCCGCGCGCGGTGCGTTTTGTTTCGGCCGAAGACCCAAGGGCGGGAGTGCTACCGCGCGTTCAGGCTCGTCGCGCATAATCGCGTCACACCCAAACCGCACCGAAGGATGAAAGCATGACCACCAAGCTCCGCGCCGCGTTTGCCCTCACGTCGGTCGCCCTGATCGGACTCGGCTACCGACTCTCCGAAGCCCAGGGCCAGCCCGCCGCGCAGGCCCAGGCGCGCGGTCAGAACGCGAACCAGACTCGCCGCCCCGGTGAAGGCCGGGTGCCTGAGTTCAAACCCCCGACCATCCTCGAGTACAAGCCGAAGTCGCGTCTCATCGTTCCCGAGAACCTGAGGCCGCGCGCGAAGTACCCCGTCATCGACATCCACTCGCACCACCAGACCCCCATCGCCGCCGACCGGCTCAAGGAAGTCGTGGCCGCCATGGACAAGCTGAACCTCCAGGTGCTCGTGAATCTCTCCGGAGGGTCGGGAGACCGGCTGAAGCAGGGCATCGCCGCACTCAAGGGTTCACCGTAGGCCGACCGAATGGTGCTCTTCGCCAATATCGACTTCCCGCGCGAGGGCGGCGTGCCCGAGGCCTTCGGCGTGAAAGCGGCGGCGCAACTCGAGCAGGACGTGAAAGCGGGCGCTCTCGGTCTCAAGATCTTCAAGGAACTGGGACTGCGCATCAAGAAGCCGGATGGCAGCCGTCTGCGCCTCGATGATCCCGAACTCGATCCCATCTGGGCGAAGTGCGGCGAGCTCAAGATCCCGGTCCTCATCCACACCGCGGAACCAGCACCCTTCTTCGACCCGATTGATTTCACCAATGAACGCTGGCTCGAAGAGGCGCTCTTCCCCGATCGCCGCTACCAGGACCCCTGGTTCCCGCGTTTCGAGGAGCTTCTAGCCGAGCGCGACCGGATGTTCGCGAAACACCGGAACACCAGCTTCATCGCCGCGCACATGGCGTACCTGTCGAACGACCTCGGCCGGTTCGCGAAATACCTCGACGTGAATCCAAACGTCTACCCCGAGACCGCCGCCGTCCTCGCCGAATATGGCCGTCAGCCCCGCACCGCGCGGGCCTTCTTCATCAAGTACCAGGACCGGATCCTCTTCGGCAAGGACAGCTTCCAGCCCGACGAGTTCCCGTACTACTGGCGCACTTTCGAGACCGGAGACGAGTACTTCGAGTACTACCGCGACTATCACGCGTTCTGGAGGCTCTACGGCATGGAGCTTCCCGACGAGGTGCTCAAGAAGCTGTACTACAAGAACGCCCTCAAGCTCGTGAAGGGCCTGCCGAGCGCGGCCTTTCCCAAGTAAGACCCTCTTAATACTTAATCAGCCCGACCTCCCACGCTCCGGCGCCAGTCGGCCCAGCGCCAAGGTTCTCAAGCCGAATAGTGATCGTGCCATCCGGCACGCCCACGTCGGTAAGGACCGCCGGAGTGGTCCTTCCCGCCACGCTCCCAAGCACGGTTTCGCACTGCCCAGCGTCGAGACGGGTGGCCGTGCAGGTGGCGTTATAGATGGAGATGCGTACCAGGGCCGGGGTTCCCCAGGTGGCCCGCACGTCCATCCGGCCCGCCTGGGTCGGGATGGTAAAGAAACTGTTGGTGGCCGAGGAACCGGGGTTTGGAGCCTCGTCGTTGAAGGTCCCGGTGCCAAGGACCACTCGAACCGGAACAGGGGTCGGCGTCGCGGAGGGAGAGGGTTGCGCGGTGGGGCCGGAAGCGGTTCCCCCGCAGGCGGACACTCCGATCAGGGCGAGGAGGCTCAGGGCAGGGGTCAAACGGCGAAGGGCGGTATTCATTATCTGACCACGGTAGCTAGGCCTCCCGCCCGAGGTCTGTTCGGTAAACAACTTTCGGGAGAAAACACCCTTGGTTCCCGTACTATTGGGGCGATTCCGGCACAAAGGAGAGAGAACTGATGATCGGTCGAGGTTTGAATCGTTGCGCCGGCCTCCTGGCCCTGCTCGTTCTGGCCGCCTCAGGCGTGGCGCAGGCCGGCGAGTATCAGGACGATCTCAAGGCGCGGCGGGCCCGCGCGATGCAGTCGCTCACCCCGGGCACGATCATGATCGCGTGGAGCGCGCCCGAGAAGGTGTACTCGACCGACGTCAATTACGAGTACCGGCAGGATTCGGACCTGCTCTATCTGACCGGCCTTGCCCAGGAGGGCACGATCCTCGTCCTGATGCCGGGGGCGGCCACGAAGAAGGAAGTCATCTTCGTGCGCGAACCCAACGCCCGGCGCGAACACTGGAACGGCCACATCTTCACGAAGGCCGAGGTCACGGCGGCCACCGGCATCGAAACCGTCTACTTCGTATCCCAGTTCGAGTCTTTCATCGCGTCGATGTCGAGTGGCCGGAACTTCGGCCTGAGGCGGGGCGAGACCACTTCCGAGTGGAACGCCTTCCATGCAGAGGTGAAAGCGGGCCGCGCGACTCTCGCCCTGCTTCTTGGACCGCGACCCGCGATCTCTCAGCCGCTCACCGAGGTCTACGCGTGGGCGAACAAGGCGCGTGAGCGCTATTTCGGTGTCGGCATCACGGACGTTCAGCCCGCCATCCACGCGCTGCGCCAGATCAAGACCCCCTACGAGCAGAAGGTTCTCGAGAAGAGCGTCCTGATCTCGAGCGACGCTCACAAGGCGGGAATGAAGGCGACCGCTCCCGGGAAGTTCGAGTACGAGGTGGAGGCCGCGATCGAGCAGGTCTATCTCGCG
>JANNJB010000499.1:0-6741 GCA_031405615.1 Vicinamibacteria bacterium
AGAAGCGCGCAGTGGCGCGGGAACTCAAGAGCGAACGGGAAACGATCTACGCGCGCTACATCGAGATACTCGACAATTTCGATCGAGCTTTCGACACTGGCGAGGCGCGGGCGGCCAGCCACAGCCTGATGGAGGGCTTCATCCTGGTCCGAAACCAGGTGGTTCAGGTCCTGCGCGACGGCGGCTTCGATCGGGTCCGGACCCTGGGCCTGCCCTACGATCCCAACACCAGCGAGGCCATTGAGCTGGCGGAAGTGGAAGACCCCGCTCAGGACGGGATGGTGATCCGCGAACTGGTGCGCGGCTACCGCCTCGACGAACACATCGTCCGCGCCGCCCGGGTAGTGGTCGGGCGCTACTCGGGCCCGCCCAAGGATGACTCCGGGGAAACTCTACGCGTTCCCGATGAGCCGGGTCAGGAGAGCGGGGCCGTAGACGATCCCAAGACCGACCAGAAGTAGCACCCGCGCGGCCTCGAGTTCGCGCGCGCCTCGCTTCTGTTCGAGCAGCCGGGAAAGCACCACGAGGCTCATCACCACGGTGACAGCGAGCGTCGCGAACGTGGCCCCTCCGAGCACCGGCGCCTTGAAAAGCGCAAGCGTCGCGATGACGAGGAGCCCCACGAAATGGACGAAGACGTAGGCGCCGAGGTTTCGGGAAACCGGGAGGTAGTCGGCTTCATCCTGCGGGCGGCTCACCTCGGGAGGTAAAAGCGTGCCTCCCTGTTCGGCGGGCCGCCAGCCCGGCGCAGCGACAAAGGGCTTCAGACGATCCTTCAAGCGTGAGGCCCGGGCCGCGACTGAGGCGATGTCCACCCAGCCCGCGAAGTTCGCCCACAAAGGGTTCACGCTTCGGAGCGGCTTGACCACCCCGTAGACCGGCTCGTCGGTCTCTTCGACGAACGTTCCGAACATCCGGTCCCAGATGATGAGCGTGCCCGCATGATTCCGGTCTATGTAGCGCGGATTGCGGCCGTGATGGACGCGGTGATGCGAAGGCGTGTTGAAGATCCACTCGAACGGCCCCAGCTTGCCGATGAGTCGCGTGTGGATCCAGAACTGGTACAAAGTATTGAGCGCGGAGCAGGTGATAAAAACCGCGGGCGGGAAACCGAGGAGGGCGAGCGGAAGATAGAACATCCAAGAGAAGAAACTCTGGAAGGCGCCCTGGCGCAGGGCCACGGACAGGTTGTACTCCTCGGACTGATGGTGCACGGAATGCGCGGCCCAGAAGGCGCCGATTTCGTGGCTCATCCGATGAAACCAGTAGTAGAGGAAATCGACGCCCAGAAAGCAGGCTCCGAAAACGATCCACGAGTTCTCGGGCAGGTCGAAGAGGCGGGCGTTCGCATGGAGCCACAGGTAGCCGGCGAAGAGCAGCGCTTTGACGAAAACTCCGAGGAGTTGCTCGATAACCCCGCAGCCGAGATCCGCGAAGGAGTCGGCGAAGCGATAGACCCGGCGCTCCAGAAGCCTCGCGGCCACGATCTCGATCGCGATGAGGATGAAGAAGAGAGGTATCGAGGCGACGATGAGTTTCATGGCGAGGGGGCGTTTCGGGCTGCGATGCTAAACTCATCAGCGTCGCTTTCCCCAAAAAAGATAGTCACCATGCCGCTTTACGAATACCACTGCACCAAGTGTGGCCGCTTCGAGAGCCTTCAAAAGTTCTCCGACGGTCCGCTTGCTGCCTGCCCCACCTGCGGGGGAGCCGTCGAACGATTGATATCGGCGCCGGCTTTCCAGTTCAAGGGCAGTGGGTTCTACATCACCGATTACGCTCGGGCCGGCGAGAAGGGGTCGGATTCGAAAGAGTCCGATTCCAAGCCAAAGGACTCGAAGTCGTCGGAGACCGCGGCTGGAACTTCCAAGGAAGCGGCCACGCCACCGTCGGCTGACTCAACGTCGTCGACGAACTCCCCTCCCAAAGAAGGCACTGCCTCGGCGGCCAAGCCACTGGCGCCGGCCGCGAATACGAGTCAGTAGCATCCCGAAAGACGTTACCCGCCTCTTTCAGACGTTCCCCGCCTCAGCGCAACAGGGCCTCTTGAGGATCCCAAAAGGATCCGAAAGAGGCCCCAGCTTCTTTTGACGCCCTTACGGGGCGCAAAAAAACCCGCCGCGAACGGGCGCCCCTTGGTCGCCCTCCCCGCTCAGTGCGCGGCGGCCCAGTTCTTCCCCACCTTCGCGTCCACGTCGAGGGGGACCGAAAGCGTCATGGCTTGAGACATCGTGTTGCGGACAAGGTCAAGCGCTTCTTCCTTTTCAGCTTCGGGTGTTTCGAGAAGCAGCTCGTCATGGATCTGTGAAATCAGACGGGTCTTGAGCTTGCGCGCGCGCAGGGCGTGGTCGAGGTCGACCATGGCTTTCTTGATGAGGTCAGCGGCCGAACCCTGCACTCGCGTATTCACCGCCTGCCTTTCGGACTCGAGGCGCGCGGGCACGTTCTTGGATTGAATGTCGGGAAGCCGGCGCAGACGGCCCAGCATCGTCCGCACCATGCCGGTCTTGCGTGCCTCTTCGATCGACGCATCGATGAAACCGCGCACTTTCGGATACCGGTCGAAGTAGGCGCGGATGAAGGCGTCCGCTTCCTTGCGCGTGATGCCGATGTCATGCGCGAGGGTGAACGCGGTCTTGCCGTAGAGCAGGGCGTAATTCACCATCTTCGATCGCCGGCGCTGCTCGTCTTTCGGCAGCGTCGTGAACGGACCGAAGATTTCGAGCGAGGTCCGGTCGTGGACATCCTCCCCGCGTCGGAACGTCTCGATCAGGATGGGATCCTCGGAGAGATGCGCCAGGATCCGCAGCTCGATCTGCGAATAGTCGGCGGAGAGAAGCAGGGTCCCGGGCGGAGCGATGAACGCCTCGCGCACGCGGCGGCCGAGGGCGGTGCGGATGGGAATGTTCTGAAGGTTGGGATCGGTGGCGGAGAGCCGTCCCGTCGCGGCGATGTTCTGCCGGAACGAGGCGTGGATGCGCCCCGTCCGCTTGTTGATCATCTCGGGCAAAGCGTCAACGTAGGTGGAGCGCAGCTTGGTGATCCCGCGGTACTCGAGGATGAGGCGCGGGAACTCGTGTTCCTTGGCGAGTTCTTCGAGCACATCGTCCGCGGTTGAGAGGGTTTTCGTCTTCTCCGTCTTGCGGCCCGACTCGAGACCCATCTCTTCAAAGAGGATCTGGCGAAGCTGGACCGGCGAGAGGATGTTGAAGGTCTTGCCCGCGATGGCGTGGATGCGCTGTGCGAGTTGATCGATCTCGGGACCGATCTCGTCCGAGAGTTTCTTGAGCGCGTCGCGGTCGACGAGAACGCCGGCACGCTCCATCTCGGCGAGGATCGCCGCGAGCGGCATCTCGAGGTCGAGGAACAGCGGCATCAGGGCGTCGGCCTCGAGCCGCGTCTTGAGCTTCGGGGCGAGGCGGACGAGAACCGCGGCTTCCCGCGCATGGCGTTCCGCGTCGTGGTCGGGGAGCAGCGTCGCCTGCGTGCCTTCCTCGTTGGGCAGGTCGGCGTTTTCGGGGAGGCCGATCTCGTCGACCGAGATCTCCCGAATGCTGGAGCCGCGTCGCCCGGGCGACAACACGTAGGCGGCCAGAGACGCGTCGAGGATGCGGCCTCCGAGGCGGATTCCCGCTTCGCCCAAGACCACGAAATCGCGGCGCGAGCAGGTTGTCCACTTCTCGACGTTTCGATCCTCGAGGAGGCTTCGGACATTTGAGGGCAGGCCATCCGAAACCGCCAGGAATGCCGCGTCGTTCCCGCAGGCCAGAGCGATTCCCTGGATCTGCGCATTCATCGGCCGGTCGGCGCTGATGGAAAGCGAGAACGCGACCTCACCCGCCTTTCGCGCGGCCGCGATGAGGCCATCCATGGCCGCGGCATCCGCGGCGACACGATGCGTGAAAGTGAACGTCGTGACCTCGGGCGCCATGTCGCGCGCGAAAAGGGAGAACTCGAGTTCCTTGAAGAGCTGGTAGGCGGCCTCGCGATCGGGCTTCGCGACGAGGCTCGACTCGGGATCAAAACTCACCGGCACTTTGTCGTCGAGGGTCGCGAGCTGTCTCGACAGGTGCGCCTTGTCCGCGTGCTGAACAAGACCCTCGCGATAGGCCGCTCGTTTCACCTCGGCGGCGCGGGCGAGCAGCTCGTCGAGGGATCCGAACTGCTGGATCAGGTCACGAGCCCCTTTGTCGCCGATCCCGGGTACGCCCGGGATGTTGTCAACGGCATCACCGACGAGCGCGAGCAGATCAACCACGCGTTCGGGCGGCACGCCCATCTTCTCGATCACGCCTTCGCGGTCGTAGCGCTTCTCGGGTTTGCCGTCCCGGCCGGGGGAGAGGACGGCGACATGGTCGGAAACGAGCTGAAGCAGATCCTTGTCGCTCGTGATGAGCACGACGTCGAAGCCCTTTTCCACGGCCTGCCGGCTGAGCGTCGCGATCACGTCGTCGGCCTCGTAGCCCTTTGCCGTCACCACGGGAAGCCGGAGAACGTCGCAGGCCTTGTCGATCCACGGCAGCTGCGACGCGAGGTCTTCGTCCATCTTCGGACGATGCGCTTTGTACTCGGGGAACGCTTCCGCGCGAGATGTGCTCCCCGAAACGTCGAAAGTCACCACAAAATGAGTCGGCTGCTCGATGCCCATCAACGCGCGGATGGTGTTGATGAAGCCGTAGATCGCCCCGGTGGGCTGACCGGCGCGGGTGGCGAGGCCGCGCACCGCGAAGAAAGACCGGTGGACCAGGCCCGTCCCGTCGACGAGATGAAGTGTGGGACGCGCGCTCACTCGCGAGATTGTAGTGTGTCGCGCGGGCGGGGTCACCACAAAGAAAAAGGGGAGCCTCGAGGGCTCCCCTTCGCTCGTTTGCGGTGGGACTTCGACTACTGGAGCCGGTCGATCTTCGCCACGAGCTGCTTGATGAGGTCGGTGGTGCAGGCTTCCTGAGCGTCGCCGAGACCGCTCTGACGCCATTCGTCGGAGTTGGTGCCGATGCCGGTGCCGCCCTTGCTGAAGTCGAAACCGCCGCCCTTGCTGGACTCACCCACACCCTTGCCGGAGAGCATGATCTCGCCGGTGCTCATGTCGATGATGCGGCCGGTGATCCGGACTTCGCTCTTCGTCTTTTTGCCGCCGAGGCCAATCCCCTTCACGCGCACTCCGCCGCCGCGCGACTCGGTGGAGAATTTGGTGATGGAGCCGACGAGGATGTACTTGACGCCCAGAACCTTGCCGATCTTGGCCATGGTCTGAGCGGATGGATCGGCGCGACCGGAGGCCGCGAAATCCTGCTCGCCAAGGATGGCCGCGAGCTTCTTTCGCTCGATGACCCGGAAGGATCCGTCTTCAACGAGAGCGTCCACGAGCTGGTCGGCGATGCCCTTGCCGATGTCGTATTGACCCCACCAGTTGTCGACCGTGCCGAACTCGAAGTCGAGGACGGCGATCTGCGGCCGGCTGGGCTTCTTCGCCTGGGCGAAGGCCGGTGCGGAAACAGCAAGCGTAAATGCGGTGGCCAAAGCCACGAGAGCGGAACGTCGTTTCATTTCGAGGATCCTCCTTAGGACGGGCAGATGCTAGCAAGGGTCGGGAAGGCGGGAAAACGCCGAAAGTCACAAACCGCGACTCCCGCTCGCGCTCGGGTGGGTAGCTGCGGACGATGGGCCTTGGCTCGCCCTCACATTCGCGGACCGCAGGGCGTTCATCTATGCGATGGAGCGGAGCTGGCCGCTCCGCCAATCTTTGAGAGGAGCCTTGCGGCCCGCTCGTTCAGGCGAGGCCCATCGCCCTTCGCAACTCAGGCTCCGCGAACATCGCGACACCTTCGGGGGCCACCGCCTGGACTGCAGGAATACGCCGAGTGTTCTCTTGCCAAGACTGGACGTAGCCAGGGTTTCTTAGGAAACTCCGAGTATGACGAGCGTCTCAAAACAAGCCGGTTTCGCGGCTGCGTGCCTTTTCTTCGTGCTTCTGCTTCCCGCCCCGGTAGCGGCACAGGCATTCATGCCCACCGGAGCGCAGTTCCCTCTGGAGTCCGCGAAAGCCTGGGGCCTGATTCAATCCGCGCTCGCCGACCAGCGGATCAAAACCCGGGTGAAGGAGAAGGAGGTGCAGGTGATCATCACGCGTCCCCTCCGCACCCTGGACCAGAATACGAACTGGCTTGTCGCGCCGGAGATGCCTTCGGGCTACCTCTTCGAGTCTGCGGAGATTCACCTGTTCGTTTCTCCCTTCGTCGAGCCGGCGCGCGTGTACATCGGATCGGTCTCGACGTTCAAGGTTCTGGTGAGCGGGGGAAGCGCGACCCTCTACAACGACCCCGCGGTCAACGCATCCGTGATGGCGTGGGTGACCAGGACCCTGGGGATGGAGGCCCCCCGAAGAAGATCGAGTCGACTCAGTTGGAAGTCCTCTATCCACGGAACGCCGTCTTCGATCGTGAGGCGGGGAGGGTCGTGATCAAGATGACGATTGGAGTAGACGGCTCGACCGCGGATCTTCAACTGGGGAGCACGCCCCCTGAACACTCCATGGGCGTATCTGCTCTCGGCGCAGCCTCACTCTTGCGTTATCACCCCGCCCGGCTGGCCGGTTGCCCAGTCCCCACCCTCATGACCTACACGGTCACCTTCAGCTTGTACTGAGAACGCACACCTCGTCTGGATCCCGGCTTTCGCCGGGATGACCGGGCGTTGATTCTCGATTCGCCCGGTCACTTCATGCGGGCGAGGTCGGCTTCG
>JANNJB010000500.1:0-2873 GCA_031405615.1 Vicinamibacteria bacterium
GGTTCTCGATCGCAGGCGTCCCGTTCAAACCGTTCTACGAAACCTACGGCCGCCATTCGGTCTACTTGCACGTGTCGTTCAAGTGACGGGGCCTGCTCCGTTCAGCGTGGCCCCGTCATTGCGAGCCGGTCCACGAAGTAAGGTCCGTGACTGGGAAGAGAAACCCCACATCGTCATCGCGAGCGAGCGGACGTTTTGCGGGGAGCGAAGCGATCCTCGGCAGGCCCGGTGGTTGTGGCCCGCGGGGCCGGGCGCTGGTGTGGGCTCGCTGCGCCGGGACCGCCTCGTGCGTCGCCACTGGAAAGCGCAACGATGGAATCGTGTGGCTCCTTACTCGGCTTAGTTGAGCGCAGCTTCGCGCTACGATCTTGCGACTCGCGCTCAAGATCCCGACGCATGCGACCCACACCAGCGCCCGGCCCCGCTCCATCCTCAGGTCAAACACCATCTTCAGAAAACGGCCTGAAATGGGCCGTCCTCGCATGGGTTTCTCAGCAGCGTGTTCAAGGACCAGGCGCATGGCGAGAGCCTAGCGCCCGCGGTTTCGCGCCTGGCTCTCGGACGTGACGCTTGGACGAGCGTCACATCGTTTGCTGCCTTAGCTCCGGGGTGGCGTCTCGAAGTCGATGGCCGAAAGATCGATAGGGCCGGTGAGGGCGTCGCTCGCGTTCTCATAAGGCGGCGGCGCCTGGGGCATGGTCGGGGGCAAAAGCTTCTTGAACAGATCGTCGCCCATCTGGGCCAGGAGCTTCAACGACCAGGCCCGCTCGGCATAGTAGATGGGCTGGAAGAGGGTCTGGTTGACCAGGGGCAGCGCGCCGATGCAGCAGGTGAGGCAGCTTCCGATCAGGACCACGATGCCCACCCCGATGCTCACGACGAACTTGAGAATCGCGTAACCGATCAGCAGTCCCGGGCGCTCTGCCAGCATGGACAGGAACACCGAGCTGGCGTCCTTCGCTCCGATGTCGCGCGAGAGTTGCAAAGGGGCCACGAAATCCCGGAGCACCATGCCGAGGATCGCCGCGACCAGAAGCGAGAGCACGAAGAGGAACACGAGAGGGATCACGCCGAGCGCTATCGACCCGCCGCCCCACTCGTTGGCGCGCGCCCACAACACGAAAAATCCGCTGAGGCCGAGGATCAGGACCATCAGGATGAACGAGGCGCCCTGCACGATGAGGCTCAGAAAGAAGAATGAGTCGGCGTGACCGCTGTGCTCGCTCCATGGCCGCACGATGTCGAACCGGCCCGTGGCCACATCGTCGATGTAGACGAAGATGGTCCGCGACCTCACCCACATGATGACGAGCGAAAGGAGCATGACGCCCATCAGGACGCTGACGAAGAGGATCATGTGTGAAGCGATCCACGCGAGCGCCCCCTCCACGAGTTGCGTGGGGTCTTCGTAGGACCCGGATCCGCTCGGGAACCGGTTCTGGACGCCTCCGCTGCTGCCCGAGCCGCAACTTTCGAGCAGGCTGACGAAGCCGAGGGTGACCCATCCGACGAAACTGAACGGAAACAGCTTCGCGCGCATGTGCGAGATTCCCTCGCCGAGCGCGTCAATCGCCGATGGACTGCGGTACGGACCGGAAGGACTCATGGTGAGACTCTAGTACCGTCCCGGCCTCGATTGAAATCGGTTCGGAAGTCCCTACCCTGTCCGGAGTTACTCACGTCACCCCGGCGCGACCCCAGTCGTTTCGACGAGGGAGTGCCAACTCCGTCTGAGGGCAAAGCCGGGGCCTAGCGCGAACGCCCGTTTCCAGCCGCGAAATAGCGGATTTATAATCCTTCGTCCAGAGCGGCCGCTTCAAGGTCGCTCCCAACACATCGAGGTGCCTTATGCGTTCCCTGCTCACCCTTTCGTTCGCCGTCGTTCTCGCCGCCAGTGCCTCTGCCGGTCCGCAGACTTTCGGCAAGCCCCTTCAAGGTCTCGCCCCGACCACCCTCGCCGCCATTCTGGAGAAGCCCGAGGCCGGCAAGATGGTGGCGCTCGAGGGCGTCATCAAGACCGTCTGCCAGGAGAAGGGCTGCTGGCTCACCTTCGAGCAGGCCGGCAAGAACGTTCACGTCAGCTTCGAAGGCTATTCGTTCTTCGTTCCGAAGGATGCCTCTGGCCAGAAGGTGAAGCTCGAAGGCCGCGTGCTCTTGAAGGAGCGGACCAAGGAAGAGATCGAGCATCTCGAGGGCGAAGGGGCCAAGGGCGTCAGCGCCAAGGTTTCGATCGAAGCCACGGGTGTCGTGATTGAGCGCGCCGCGAAGTAGTCGCACCTGAGTCCAAGGGGGGCGCTCGCGCTCCCTTTTTGCCGCACCGCCGTAACCAGTCGAGGAGGTCTTGAAGTCATGGCCACACGGCGCGCTTTTCTCTCCCGGGCGGGGGCGGCTTCGGCCGTCGCCGTCACCTTCAAGGACCACGCCGTCGAGGTTGTCGAAGCGGCAGGTTCCGCGGCCGGCGGGGCGAGCCCCCTCGAGATGGCCACGAACGAGGATTACTGGCGCGAAATCCAGGGTGCTTTCTCCCTGGACCGCACCATGATCAACCTCAACAACGGCGGCGTCTGTCCGTCGCCTCGGGTGGTGCACGACGCGCTCAAGCGCTATCTCGACCAGTCGAACCAGGCGCCCGTGTACAACATGTGGCAGCAGCTCGAACCTGGCATCGAGGGCGTCCGTCGCGAACTGGCCGCCGAGTTCGGCTGCGACCCCGAAGAAATGGCCATCACCCGGAATGCCAGCGAATCGCTCGAGATCTGCATCATGGGTTTGGACCTCAAGGCCGGCGACGAGATCCTGACCACCAATCAGGACTATCCGCGGATGATCACGGCCTGGAGGCAGCGCGAGCGCCGCGATGGCCTGGTGCTGAA